>CAZTTI010000276.1:0-5551 GCA_964615925.1 uncultured Solibacteraceae bacterium | reverse complement strand
GCGTCGACGTGATCGAGGCCGGGTTCCCCATCTCCTCGGACGGCGACTTCGAGGCCGTTCGCCGCGTGGCCGCGGAGATTCGCACGGTGACGATCGCCGGACTGGCGCGGGCGGTGCCCGGCGATATTCAACGATGTTGGGAAGCCCTGGATGGAGCGGAAAAACCGCGGATCCATACTTTCCTCGCGACCAGCGACATTCACCTGAAACACAAGCTGTTCAAGAGCCGTGAGGAGGCGCTGGAAATTGCGGTCAAGGCCGTTCGTCTCGCCAAGTCCCTGTGCGGGGAAGTGGAGTTCTCCGCTGAGGACGCCGGCCGTTCCGATCCGGAATACCTCTATCCGGTGATCGAGGCCGTGATCGAGGCCGGCGCCGACGTGGTCAACATCCCCGACACGGTGGGCTATTGCCTTCCGGACGATTACGGTCGCCTGATCGCCGGCCTCCGGAACGTCAAGGGCATCGACCGGGTCACGATCAGCACCCATTGCCACAACGACCTCGGTGTTGCCGTCGCCAATTCCCTGGCTGGAGTACTGGCCGGAGCCCGCCAGGTCGAGTGCGCCGTGAACGGTATCGGGGAGCGCGCCGGCAACGCGTCGCTCGAAGAGATCGCGATGGCCATCTACGTCCACTCGCAGCGGCTGGGCCTGGAAACCGGGATCAACACACAGGAGATCACCCGCACCAGCCAGTTGCTCTCGAGCCTCACCGGCATCGAGGTTCAGGCCAACAAGGCCATCGTGGGAAAAAACGCGTTCGCTCACGAGGCCGGTATTCACCAGGACGGCGTCCTGAAAGAGGCGTTGACCTACGAAATCATGACGCCGGCGTCGGTGGGCCTCGCGAAGAACTCCATGGTCCTCGGGAAACATTCCGGGCGGCACGGCCTGGCCGCGCGCTACCGGGAGATGGGGTATCAGCTCAGCGAGGCCGATCTCGACCGGGCGTATATGCTCTTCACCAAGCTGGCCGATCGCAAGAAGACCATCTACGACGAGGACCTGATGGTCATCATCAGTGACGGCCTGCAGCACATCCCGGCAGTCTACGCGCTGAAATACTTCCACATCGTCGGGACGTCGGACGCCAATTCGACGGTCACAGTCAGCCTCGAGCGCGAGGGCGAGGTCTACACCGATACGGCGACGGGCGACGGTCCGGTCGACGCGTCGGTCACGGCGATCAATCAGATCACCGGTTGCGACGGGAAGGTCGTTTCCTACTCCGCGAAGGCCGTGACGGAGGGTTCCGAGGCGGTCGGCGAGGTATTCCTTCACGTCGAGATCGGAGGAAGGCAGATCGCGGGGCGTGCCGCCAGCACGGACCTCAACATCGCGGCGACCAGAGCCTATCTGGATGCAGTGAACAAGTCGGTATGGAACGCGGGACGAGCCGCGCGGCCCGCTTAGAAGGTGGAGCAAGCGTCGAGTGAGTCGGCGGAGAGGAACGGAAAGCACATGAAGGCACGCATCATCTTTCTTCCCGGTGACGGAATCGGGCCGGAGGTATGCGCCGAAGCCCGGCGGGTTCTCGACGCAATCGCCGAAGCTTTCGGACACGAATTCGAGGTCTCGGAAGGCCGGATCGGGGTGACGGCCATCATGGACAGCGGGGATCCCCTGCCCGAGGAGACGCGGAAGCTCTGCCTGACGGGCGACGCCGTGATGCTCGGCGCGGTCGGCGGTCCCACCGGTGCCGGGTACAACGGACGTCGACCCGAGGCCGGACTTCTCGATCTGCGAAAGCTGCTCGGCAACTATGCCAATCTCCGGCCGGTGGCGGCATCGGCCGCGCTCGCACACCATTCGCCCCTCCGCCCCGAACGCGTCGCGGGCGTGGATCTGCTCGTGGTTCGCGAGCTGCTCGGCGGGATCTATTTCGGCAAGCCGAGCGACACCGTCGACGGTGTGGCCCGCGACACCGAGGTTTATTCGGAAGACGAAGTCCGGCGGATATCGGAGACCGCGTTCACGACGGCCCGGCTGAGGAAGAACAAGGTGACGTCGGTCGACAAGGCGAACGTGCTGGAAACGTCGCGGCTGTGGCGCCGCGTCGCCACCGAGGTCGCCGCGAAGTATCCCGACGTGACCTTCGAGAACATGCTCGTTGACAACTGTGCGATGCAGTTGGTGTCGAATCCCGCCCAGTTCGACGTGATCCTCACCAGCAACATGTTTGGCGACATCCTGAGCGACGAGGCTTCGGTGCTCACCGGAAGCCTCGGGATGCTGCCGTCCGCCAGCGTAGGGGCGAAGATCGGCTTGTACGAACCTGTGCACGGGTCTGCGCCCGACATCGCCGGAACCGGGAAAGCCAATCCGATCGGGGCGATCCTGTCGGTCGCGATGATGCTCGAACTGAACTTCGGTCTGATCGAAGAGGGCGCCGCCGTCCGCCGCGGTGTCGAAGCGGTGCTGGCTCAGGGATATCGCACGCCGGACCTTGCGTCGGGATCGGAAGGCGAAATCGCCGCGACGACCGAACTGGTGGGGACGAAGGTTGCCGAAGCGATGACGAAGAAGGCCCACGCATGAGTAAGACGACGGACAACGCTGCCGGGAAGACCACCCGGGAGCTGAACCGGTACAGCAAGGAAATCACCCAGTCCTACCGGCACCCGGCGGCCCGGGCCATGCTTTTCGGCGCGGGGTTGAGCGAGTCCGACATGGCCTTGCCGCAGGTCGGGGTCATTTCGAGCGGCTACGAGGGAAATCCCTGCAACATGCACCTGAATGCCCTGGCCACCGAAGCCCGCGTGGGAGTGCGCGCCGGAAACATGGTCGGGTTCATCTCGAACACGATCGGCGTCAGCGACGGCATCTCGATGGGGACGTTCGGGATGCGTTACTCCTTGCCGTCGCGCGAGATCATTGCCGACTCGATCGAAGCCATCGCGTCCGCCCAGCACTACGACGGCCTCATCACGATCATGGGTTGCGACAAGAACATGCCCGGAGCGGTGATGGCGATGGGGCGTCTCGACCGGCCGTCCCTGATGATCTACGGCGGGACGATCGCCCCCGGACATCTCAACGGCCGGAAGCTGGACGTGATCTCTTCGTTCGAGGCCCTCGGCCAGCACATGGCAGGAGCGATCACAGCGGAGGAGTTCAACGACGTCGTCCGTCACAGCTGTCCCGGCGCGGGAGCCTGCGGAGGCATGTTTACGGCGAACACGATGGCGTCGGCCATCGAGGCGCTGGGCCTCAGCCTGCCGTACAGCGCGTCGAGTCCGGCCGAGAGCCGCGAAAAGGCGGAAGAAGCGCGGCTCGCGGGGGCGGCGATCAAAGTGCTGCTTGAGCGCGACATCAAGCCCTCCGACATCATGACGCGCAAGTCGTTCGAGAACGCGATCACCCTTGCGGTCGTGCTCGGCGGGTCGACCAACGCCGTGTTGCACCTGATCGCGATGGCCCGGACGATCGGTATCGACCTGTCGATTGACGAGTTCCAGGAGATCAGTCGGCGCGTGCCGTTGCTGGCGGATTTCCGGCCCAGCGGCCAATACGTCATGGAGGATCTGCACAAGATCGGCGGAACCCCGGCCGTGATGAAGATGCTGCTGGAACGCGATCTCCTCCACGGGGAGTGCCTGACCGTCACCGGCCGGACCATCGCGGAGAACCTCGATCGCCTGCCGGGCCTACCCGAGGGACAGGACATCGTGAAGACGCCGGACACTCCGCTCGCCGGCCGGGGCCACCTGCGGATTCTCTACGGCAATCTCGCAGAAGGAGGGGCGGTCGCCAAGATCACGGGCAAGGAAGGCGAGGTGTTCGAGGGCCCGGCCCGCGTCTTCGACTCGGAGAACGATGCGAACCAGGCGATCGCCGACGGCAAGGTCGAGAGGGGAGACGTCGTCGTGATTCGTTACGAAGGGCCGAGGGGTGGCCCCGGCATGCCCGAGATGTTGACCCCGACGTCGATGATCATGGGGCGGGGCCTGGGCAAGGATGTCGCGCTGATCACCGACGGGCGGTTCTCCGGAGGCACGCACGGGTTCGTCGTGGGGCACATCACCCCGGAGGCCCAGGAAGGCGGCCTCATCGCGTTCGTGCGCGACGGGGACCGGATCCGGATCGACGCGGTGAACAACACCATCACCGTGGACATATCACCGGACGATGTCGTCGAGCGGCGGTCCGGCTGGTCGCCACCGCCCTTGAAGGTGTCCTCCGGCGTGCTCTTCAAGTACGCCCGGTTGGTTTCCCCCGCATCGGAGGGGTGCACGACCGACGGTTCCTAGTCCGATTGCGAAACGTCACAGGGGTTTGAACGTGGCCAGGGAAATTGAGACAGAGACGAACGCGTCGCCAGCGCCTACGTCGAGAGCGATATCGGGCTCGGAGGCCGTCGTGCTTTCGCTCATCGAGCAAGGCGTCCGGACCATCTTCGGATATCCCGGCGGCGCCATCATGCCCGTCTACGATGCGTTGTACGAATACGGCCACGAGATCCGGCACATCCTCGTGCGCCACGAGCAGGGCTCGATTCATGCCGCGGAGGGATACGCGCGCGCGTCGGGCCGTCCCGGAGTCTGCATTGCGACTTCGGGCCCCGGCGCCACCAACCTGATCACCGGGTTGGCCGACGCGAAGATGGATTCGACTCCGGTCGTGTGCATCACCGGCCAAGTTGCGTCGAAGTTCCTCGGCGCGGACGCGTTCCAGGAAACCGACATCATCTCGGTCAGCGCTCCGGTGACGAAGTGGAACTATCAGATCACGCGGCCCGAAGAGATCGCGCCCGTGATCGCGAGGGCGATCTACGTGGCCGGGTCGGGCCGGCCGGGGCCGGTGCTGGTCGACATCACGAAAGATTCGCAACTGGGGACCGTGGACTACGCGCCCGGAACCAGGGTCGGTCCGATCCGCGGTTACCGGCCGAAGCCCGAGCTCGACCTGTCGCGAGTGGAGGAGGCGGCCCGCCTGATCGACCGCGCGAAGCGGCCGCTGGTTCTGGTAGGGCAGGGCGTGCGGCTTTCCGGCGCCCGGGCCGAGATGCAGGCGCTGGTCGAGAAGGCGGGATTGCCGTTCGCGTCGACGCTGCTCGGACTGTCCGCCCTGCCGAGCCGGCACCCGCTGTCTGTCGGCATGCTCGGCATGCACGGGAACTACGGGCCCAACATCAAGACGAACGAATGCGACGTCCTGATCGCCGTGGGCATGCGATTCGATGATCGGGTGACGGGCGATCTCACAAAATACGCGCGGCAGGCCAAGGTCATCCATATCGACATCGACCGCGCCGAGATCGACAAGAACGTGAAGACGACGGTCGCCATCATCGCCGACGCCAGGGAAGCGCTTGCGGCCCTGGTGGACCGCGTCGAACCGGCTTCCCACGAGGACTGGCTCGACGAGTTCCGTGAGTGCGACCGGGTGGAACACGACCGCGTGATCGCCCGCGACATCGAGCCGGACTCCCCAGGGCTGCGGATGGCCGAAGTCGTCCATCAGCTTTCGGAGCGAAGCCGGGGGGAGGCCATCGTGGTCACCGACGTCGGGCAGCATCAAATGGCGGCGGCCCGGTACTACAAGTTCGCCGA
>CAZTTI010000275.1:0-4692 GCA_964615925.1 uncultured Solibacteraceae bacterium | reverse complement strand
GCACATCCTGATCAGCAGCACTTACGAGTCGTCGGTTCCCGTGATCCGGGCGAACGTGGAGGAACTGGGGTTCGATTTCGACGACATCCGGATCCTGATCAGCGGCCATGCCCACCCCGACCACGTGGACGGTGATGCGCTCGTGAAGGAACTGACCGGCGCGGAGGTTGTGGTCGGGAGACGCGAGGTTCCCGCGGTCGAAGCCGTCCGCCCCGGGGGGAAAGAACACCCGATCGACCGCATCATCGATGAAGGGGATACGGTCACGCTCGGCGGCACCACGCTCACGGCCCACCTCTGGCCGGGTCATACGAGGGGTTGCCTGACCTGGACGCTCGAGTTGGAAGAAGACGGACGGACCTACGACGCCCTGATCGAGTGCAGCCTCAACGGACAGTTCCTGCAATACGTCGGGAACGAGGACTACCCCAACATCGCCGAAGACCTCCGTTCGACGTTCGAAAAAGCGCGTTCGATGGACGTCGACGTGTTCCTCAGCTCGCACGGCGTCTTCTACGGTCTCGACGCGAAGTACGAAGCGCTCCGGAATCGGGGTCCCGGAGACCCGAACCCGTTCGTCGACCCCGAAGGGTACAAGGCGCACGTCGAGGAGTTCTCCGAGACCTTCGAGGCCACCGTCGCCCGGCAACGGGCCGAGGCTCGGACCGATCAGTAGAACCCGTCTCGCCTTACGCGGATGACGAGAGCACGGCCTCGTGAACCGGGGAAAACAGCAATTCAATCTGGGTCCGGAACTGCCGGATCTGCTCAACGATGACCCCCGGATCCCCGATCGCCTTGCTGGTCACGAAGGCACCCTCCAGCACGACCGTAAACGTGTCGGCCAGGACCGCGCAGTCGACCGGCCGTCGCGGCGGATACTTCCGCACGACGGCCTCGATTTTCCCCGCCAGGAGTTCGCGCCACTTGAGGAACGAGTCCCGGATCAAACTCCGCGTGGCATCATCGAACTGCTGGAGTTCGTACACGTACGAGGCGAAGAGGCACCCGGGATACGGTTCCCTCAAACCGTCGAACATCTCCTCGAATAGTCGAGTGAACAGCAGGAGTTGCTGCAGAGGGTCGTCGGAGAGGCTCTCGGCACGCGCCCGGACGCGTTCGTAGGTTTCGGCATCGCGCGCGGCAAACCGCTTGAGAAGCACGGAAGCGAGTTCATCCTTCGACTTGAAGTGGTAGAAGAAGGCCCCCTTCGTGATCCCCACCGTTTCCAGGATGTTGTCCACCGTCATCCCGGCGTAACCTCGCGCCAGAACGAGGCTCTCGGCGGCATCGAGGATGCGTTCCCGCGTCGCCGCTCCATCACGTCTCATGGTGCCTCCCAAGAATCCCCCAGAAAGACCAGATGGTCTGCTTTCAATCACACACGGACTCCACATCGAGTTTCCATTGGGCTATGCAGCTGATTTTAATCTATATACTAAAACATACCAAATAGTTTAATTTTGGGCTTGACTTCATGCCCGCTCCCCGATTAAATTCGCAGTCGCTAAACAAACTAGTCGGTATAAAGTTCGGACCAAGGGAGCTGGAAATGTACGAATATCTTGAATTGTTCACCCTGATGCTGATCCCGGGTTTCATCGCTCTCGACCTCGTCTACCGGCGGCGCCGGTACGCGGCGCCGCGACTCTGGCGCCTCCGGGCGACGCTGGTAACGGTGGGAACGATCGTCGTCACGACCGGGGTCGCCGTCTTATGGGGACGGGTCTTCGATGGCGCCCGTCTGTTCGACCTGAGCGGGCTGGGAATCGCCGGTGGGGCCCTCGCCGGAATCGTGGTGTACGAGTTCGTCCACTACTGGTACCACCGCGCGGCTCATGAGTGGAACTGGCTCTGGCGGCTTCACCAGATGCATCACAGCGCGGAGAGCCTGGACGCTTTCGGCGCCAACTACATCCATCCGGTCGACGGCGCCCTGTTCGCAACGTGGAGTAGCCTGGTCTTTTTCCCCTTGCTGGGCCTTCGCCCGGAGGCCGGAATCCTGGCCGCTCTTTTCCTGATGTTTTCCGCCATGTTCCAGCACGCGAACATCGGCACACCGCATTGGCTCGGCTTCCTGATTCAGCGTCCGGAAAGCCACAACCTGCACCACGCGCGGGATTTCAAGTGGGAGAACTATTCGGACCTGCCGATGTGGGACATGATCTTCGGGACCTTCCGGAATCCCAAGGTGGACGAGGCTCCGGCATGCGGATTCTATGAAGGAGCGTCGACGCGGATTCCCGAAATGCTGATGGGGCGTGACGTCACACGGCCGCCCCAGGTCTCGTCCGGACCAGCCTCTCGATTGGGAATCCGGGCAGCGTGAAGGGAAACGGAGTCGAGGGAGCGGGCCCGCGGCACGCCCCCTCGACTTCAGACTAACGGGATTCGGGGGGACCGGTCACGCCGCGTTCGAACCGCGACGTCTCGATGTAGTTCCGGACGGCCGTGTTCCCCTCGTGGCACGCGTATTCGTAGATCTCGTACTCGTTGTCGAGAAACATCGGGTAACGGACCGTGAACGACCCGGTGGACAACACGGCCGGATCTTCCACAACCATCTCGTATTCGATCTCCTCGGGGCCGACGCGGGTGAACCGTTCGACGATGCGCATGTCTTCGGTCGACGGCTGGAGCGGGCCCGGGGAGCCGGGGACCCCCGCGCTGGTCTTGCCGACGCGGCCGTTGAAGTTCGTCGTCTCGACCACGAGCGTGTTGCCTTCCCAGCGGCCCCGCGACTCGCCCAGCCACGTCTTGATCTGGGAATCCAGCGGAGCCAGGCCGTTGGTGGGGATGACGCGGGCCTCGTGGGCCATCTCCACGATGATCACGACGTAGCCCGGCGACTGCACGATCTGGATCCCGTTGTTGTAGTTGCGCGGCATCATCGAGGTGGGCATGCCCCGCGTGATGCAGCGATCCCACGCGGCGAAGTCCGAGATCGTGTCGAACACGGTTTGACCGGGACGGTAGCTGCTCCGCATGTCGGCCTGGAGCTCCAGGCCGTATTCGGTCAGCTCCGGAAACCGTCCGTCGGGCGGATCGACGATCAGGGAGGTCTGACGAAGCGCCCGGCCCGCGGCGTCCGCCACCGGAATCGTGCCGGACAGGAACCGGTCGTCCCGAGATGTCACGCTCTCCTGTTTCTCGGCAAACTCCTCGTCGGTCATGTACAGCCGGTCGCCGAAGTCCGGACTTCTCTGCAAGGGAACGCCGATCAGGTGGTTGATGGGCCACACGCCCTGGAGGTCGGGTTCTCCCCAGGACGTCATCGGCGGTGTGTAGTCGCCGTCGGCGGAAGCCGTATCTCCCCCGTCGGTCGTTGAACACCCCGCGAGCGTCAGGGCGAGGCCGATTCCACCCGAAGCCAGAATCCGTCGAATCATCTGAAGACTCCTCTGAAACAATGGGAGATATCGAATAGGGCCGATCATATCACCCCGGGCCCGGACATGCAGTGAATCTCCCAGGGAACGGCCGGACGCCGGTGAAACACGGCCGTCTGCCCGGGAAATCGGCCAAAAGAAAGCTCTTGACAATCGTGGCCCGACGCTAGACTCGGGGCATGGGACGGAGCTTCGGGCTTCTGGCAATGATGATCGTGGTGGGCGTCGGGCTCTTTTTGTACTCCACACAGGCCCGCAACATCACTCCCGATGACGGGATGCCCGCCGCGGTCGCAGACGTGACCGGCGTGCGCATGGACCTGCTGGCCCTGGCCAACGCCGAGCGCATCTTCTACGCGTCCAACGCCCGCTACGCGTCGCTCGATGAACTGCGCGACCTGGGGGATATCACCCGCGTCAGCCGCCCCAACTTCACCTATTCCGCCGAGACGAGCGAGAACGGGTTCACGATCATCGCCACGTATTCAGGAGAAGACCGGGAAGCCCCCAGGCGAATCACCGTGGATCACACGCTGACGATCCGCACCGAATAGCCCCGCCGCCGTCCGCCCGGCCCATGACCCTCCGTTTCCGCTGGGAGACCCTCATTCCCTGGTGGTATATGCTGGAGTAGATTCTTCTGCCGACGGGTGGGCCGTTTTCCAAGGCCCGCGAGGACGAAACGATGAAGCTGGCCCCAGCGTTTTGCGCGGTGACCGTGCTGCTTGCAGTCCTTGGCGTATCGACGCCCGCAATCGCGCAGGCTGCGCCGCAGGGGCCGCTTCCGCCGGTCATACGCGCACCCAGCCGTCGGCCCGCGGTCCTTCAGGGCCGGATCATGGGTGTCCCCAGGATGGTCTCGCGCGTGGAGGTCCGGATCGAATCCGCCGCGGGCGTGTTGAACGACTTCGTTTTCACCGAACCCACAGGACGGTTCGTGTTTCGCGACGTCTCGATGGACCCGGACGACTTCTACTACATCGTGGTCGAGGCGGAGGGATTCCAAACCTACCGCGAACGGCTGGACTACCATACCGACAGCCGGCGCGCCGGAATCATGAACATTTTTCTGGAGCCCGCACGTGAGGCGAGGACCGCGAACACGGAAGGATCGGCCGACGTCGTGGACCTCAGTCAGCTCACGGCCGATATCCCCGGCGATGCCCGGGACGATTTTGAAGAGGCCCTCGACGACATCGACGATGGCCACTTTGAAGACGCCATCGGACGCCTGGAGCATGCGGTCGAACTGGCGCCCGACTACTTCGAGGCGTTGGATGCGCTCGGCGCCGAATACCTGCGC
>CAZTTI010000274.1:0-2877 GCA_964615925.1 uncultured Solibacteraceae bacterium | reverse complement strand
TTCCGAAAGGAAATGGCTCACTGTCCCCGACAACAAAAAAGTGGGCTGAAGCGCCCACTTTCCCGGTCCAAACTCGAAGTATAGGTTGCAGGGTTAGTTAAAGCAACCGGTTCTCAGGCTCCCCAGTACGCCTTGGCGACCAGGATCAGAACGGCGCCCAGGAACCCGACAGCTGCATTGTACTCCCTGTTGGCCATGTAGCAGTCGACGGAAAACGATTCCATCATACCGGCGCTGATTCTGCGGGGAAAGAACAGGGGGACCGAGTTCCGGAATCGTGCAAAATTTTCGGAGAAGAGACTTTCCAATTCTCTCTCCTCCCGTTTTATCACCCTCGAGTAGACCACGGTGAAGGGGACGATGAGCAGCAAGGCGCCCACTACGGTGGCTCCCATGACGGCGAATCCGAGGGTCAGGAGGAAGCTGCCGAAATACAACGGGTTGCGGGTGAAACGGTACGGTCCGCCGGTGGCGAGTTCCCGGTTCTTGCGAATGACGCCTGCTGCCGCGGCCCGGAAGAGCAATCCGGTCACGGCGATGGGGAGTCCGGCGGCGAGCGAGAGCGGCCCGGGATTGGAGATATAGAGAACGGTCAGCGCGACCGCGAACCCGAGCGGGACGCGAAGCCTCTGGGCCATGGGCTCACCAAGGGGGGTCTCACGAGTGCGCCGACGCGGATGCCGGAAGCGCCAAACGCTTCAGGCATGCCTCGTAGACCTGATCCGCGGTGATCTTCGTCATGCACTCGAGGTGTTCGAGAGGACAACGCTCCCGCGCGTAACATGGCCGGCACGCCATCCGTCGTTCCACGACGACGTCCTCGCGGCGGAAGGGCCCGTTGCGGTCGCTGGATGTCGGACCGAAGACCGCAACCACCGGCGTTCCAACCGCCGCGGCGAAATGCATGGGACCGGTGTCCACGCCGACGAAGAGCCGTGCCCGCTCGCAAAGGGCCACCAACTCCGTCAACGACGACTCGACCATCCGGACCGCCGGGCCCGCGATCCGCTGGATCGCACGCGCGTCGGTCTCCTCCCCCGGGCCCCACGTGACGACCACCTCATAGCCCTCGTCCATGAGCCTCCGGGCCACCTCTCCGTAGCGCTCCGGTTCCCACCGCTTCGTCGCCCAACTCCCTCCCGGGTTGATCAGGACGTAGTCGCGGACGCCCCCGAGCCGGGATTCGACCGTTTCCCTTGCGGCGTTCGGTGCGTGTATTCCGGCCAGCGCATCCCAATCCGGTTCGATTCCCAGGGGGCGCAGGAGTTCCATCTGCTGGTCGATGATGTGAACGCGCCGGGGTTTGACGACTTCGGTATAGAAGAAGCGGGAGGTGGACTCCTTCAGGAAGTCCCGTTCCCAACCGATCCGCATGGGGGCCGCCGAGAGGTAGCCCACGAAGGCGGACTTCAGCAGGCCCTGAAAGTCGATCGTGCAGTCGTAGCCGTCGCCGCGGAGCGCCCAGACGAATTCGAGGATTTCCCGGGCGCTACCAATCCCGGGGCTCTCCCTCCACTGATGGGTGTCGATCGGCACGATGCGGACCCCGAGACCGCTCAACTCGACCACGGTCTTGTTCTTGCGCTCGATGAGCCAGTCGATTTCGGCCTCGGGGAAGTGGTCGAGCAACTGCCTCACCGAAGGCAGGCAGTGCACGATGTCCCCGAGCGACCCGAACTTGATGACGAGGATGCGCCGGGGAGGCGTGGAGAGTGGGTCCATCGGTCTCATGGCCGCCCCGAACATACCACCGGACCGGGCTTCCCTCAAGGCTCCCCGGCATTTCCGGAACGAGCGCCGAAACGAGAGACGATGTGGGTCAGGATGTCGCGTGTGGAATGGTCCTTCGGGTCTCCCGCGATGCGGACCTTCCCGCCGTATTCCAGAACTTTCCCCCGTTCGGGGACGGTGTCCTCGGTGTAGTCCGTGCCCTTGGCATGGACGTCGGGGCGCAACGCTTCGATGACGGCCCCGACATCGGGTTCGGGGAACGAAACGACGTAGTCGACGCACTCGAGCGCGTCGACCAGCGCCATGCGTTCAGCGATGGCGAGGATCGGCCGGCCCGAACCCTTCAAGCGGCGAACCGAGGCGTCGTCGTTGATGGCGACGACGAGCACGTCGCCGAGCGCCTTCGCGCATTCGAGATAGCGCACGTGGCCCACGTGCAGGATATCGAAGCACCCGTTGGCCAGGACCACTTTCCGGCCCGGGACACGTTCCCGGATTTCCGCGATCGTCAGGCCCGTCACCGGCGGGTCTCCCCGAGTTCGACCGAAGCCCGGAGCTCGTCCACCCCGACCGGCCGCGTCCCGTGTTTCATGACCGCCAGTCCTCCGGCGTGGTTGGCCAGCCGGGCCGCGTCCAGGAACGACGCGCCTGCCGCGAGCGCGAGCGTCAACGTTGCGATGACGGTGTCGCCTGCGCCGGTGACGTCGGCGGCCTCGTCGCTGCCCACGATGGGCAGGTGAACCGTCTTCCGGCGCGGTTCGAACAGCGCCATCCCGTTCCGGCCCCGGGTGACGAGGAGGGCCCGGTGCTTTTGCGCGCGAAGGACCTTCCTCCCGGCCACTTCGAGCCGCTCGACATCGTCGTCGATCCGGAACCCCACGGCGGCTTCGATTTCGGGTTCGTTGGGGGTCGCGGCGGTCAATCCGGCGTAACTCGTCAGGCCGTAGCGGGAATCCAGCGTCACGGGGATGGTTCGGCCCACCAGCCGTGCGGTCAGTTCCGGTGTTGCCGCGCCGTAGCCGTAGTCGGAAATCAGAACGGCGTCGGTCCGCCGCAGAGCTTTCTTCATCGCCGCTTCCAGCGAACGGCGGCCTTTGGGAGCGTCCGGTCCGTCGGCGCGGTCGATCCGGAGGACCTGCTGTTCGG
>CAZTTI010000273.1:0-2952 GCA_964615925.1 uncultured Solibacteraceae bacterium | reverse complement strand
GACTACGCCGACTTCGTCGATGTCCCGGCCCTCGATCGATCGAACCCTCAGACGCTTCACGATCCGGCCGATGTCGACTTCCGCCTCCGTCCCGGGAGCGCGGCGATCGATGCCGGCGTGCCCCTGCCCGGAGTCAACGATGACGCCAACGGAGCCGGCCCCGACCTGGGCGCGTATGAGGTGGGAGCGCCCATACCGATCTACGGCCCGCGTCAGGGACGCTCCATCGTTCGCGATTGACCGCGCACTGCCCATGGTGTTTGATTCACAGTAATCCCAGGAATCGATCCGATCAGATCGGAGGAGACCCCGAAAAGGAGAAGAAATGAACCCCGAGAAATCAAGGCTTCCCCGAGAAGCGGTGGAATTGTACTCGCGCTACATTCACGGCGAGATCAGTCGACGAGACTTTTTCGCCGGCGTGAAACGGTTCGCCGTCGGCGGCCTGACTGCCGCGGCCATCGTCGATCGGCTGATGCCCAACTACGCGCTGGGCCAACAGGTCTCCCGCGACGACGAACGCATCCACGCGAGCTATGAAACCGTGCCGTCACCAGACGGAAACGGCTTCATCCGGGGCTACCTGGTCCGCCCGTTCAGTGCCGACTCGCGCAGTGCCACGCCGACCCACCTCCCGGGCGTGCTGGTGATCCATGAAAACCGGTGGCTGAATCCCCATACCGAAGACGTCGCGCGCCGCTTCGCGCTGGCAAACTTCATGGCGTTTGCTCCCGACGCGCTGACCTCGGTCGGCGGCTACCCGAGCGATGATTTCCGCGGCGGACAGTTGTTCGGGGAGATCGACCGGGACCGGATGACCCAGGATTTCGTGGCCGCCGCCCAATGGCTGAAAGCGCGCCCGGACTCGAACGGACGGATCGCGGCGACCGGCTTCTGTTTCGGGGGCGGGATGTCCAACACGCTGGCCGTTCTGCTCGGGGCCGACCTGGCCGCCGCCGCGCCGTTTTATGGGGGCGCGCCCGCGGCAGGGGACGTGGCCAATATCCGCGCCGCCATGCTCATCCATCACGGAGAGCTGGACACCCGGCTCGTCAATGCCCATCCGGCATACGAAGAAGCGCTTCGGGCGAACAACGTCACGTTCGAAAGCCGCATCTACGCGGATTCAGTGCACGGCTTCTTCAACGACGCGACGCCGGAACGCTACAACCGGGCCGCCGCCGAAGAAGCCTGGACACGCACGATCGACTGGTTCAACCGCCACACGCGCGAAGGCGCCTGAGCGGATCAAAATCGAACCAGATAGGAAAACTTGGCGAAGAACTGGTGACCGTCATTGATGAACGCGCCCGGCGTCCGCACGATCCGTGAACCGGTGCCGTCGGTGATCAGATCGATGTTCTGCAGGTTGTTATTGTACCCCGCATAAAACGCGGTCCACGCATTCAACTGGTACGCGAACAAAAAGTCCGCGTTGAAGTTCTTGCGCGTCTCGAGACTGGTGAGATCCGGATTCGCCAGGAGCGCTTCGTATTGAAGGATGACGCGAAACGACAGTTCCGGGGTGAATTGCCAGTTCCACCGGGACCGGATGATGTGGTCGTTGAAGATCGCGGCGCCCGTACCGCGGTGACCCAGACGTGTGAAGAGATACCGGTTTCCGACGCTCAGGCGCCGACCCGGCCGGAGCGTGATATCGACGTCGGTCGTGGACCAGTCCTCCATCGAGGCTTCATCTCCCGCCACCGGACGGAAGTTGATCTCGCCTCCCCGCTCGTGGGAAGCCGAAAATTGCACGGCGGCGATCACGGCCGTCTCGACGTTGAACCCGAACACGTTGCGGCTGAAGTCCCGTTCGGTTGAAACCGGGGCTTCCGAAGGCCGGAGTCGAATGTCTTCCGGCGTATAGAAGACGGTGAAAAACGTCTGACCGGCCAATTCGAAGAAGACGCGCGGCGACACTCGTTGTTCGAGCCGCGTCCCGTCCCGGGCCATCACGCGCTCCACCAGAAGTTCCGGGATCATCGCGATAAACGTCCGGCCTTCGGGCCGGACAGCGTAGCTCACGTCGGCCGACACGCTCCGGAGGTCTTCACGGGGGTTGAACCCCGTTTCCGTGATGAAGCCCGCGCTTCGATCCGAATAGGAGAAGACGGCGTTGAACAGGCGGCCGGTTCGATTCAGCCCGACATCGTACGCCGGACCCGAACGGGTGGTCCCGTCCGCAAACCGGGTGGTGCTGGTCACTCCCTGAAACTCGGTCACCCAGTTCTCGTTCAGTTTGATCCGGGCATCCAATCCACCCACGCGGTTGAAGGTGCCGTCAAAGACGCGTTCGGTGAAGATCGCGCCGACGCTGGACTGGTCAAGGATGTCCCGATTCAGACGAAAGACGGCAAAACGCGCGCGTTTCCCTTCTCTCGGATCGCCGTCGGGCACGCTCTTTCCGGGGGATTCGTCGTCGGCGACGAGCGCGCCGATGGAATACGGGCCGGCTTTCCCCGTCAGCCGGGCTCCGAACTGCGGCTCCGCGATCCGCCGTGTGAACACCAGATTGATCGGGGTCTGGAAGTAGCTCGCGTTTTCGAGAAAGAAGGGCCTCTTCTCGGGAAACAGGACCTCGAACCGCTCGTTGGTCGTCACCTGGGGTGCGTCGGATTCGACCTGGCTGAAGTCCGGGTTGATCGTGATATCCGTGACCAGGCTGTCGCGGAAGACAACCTTGGCGTCCATTCCCGCGTCGAAGGACGCGCGATCGGTGTGAAAGAACGGTTGTGCCGGGTCCCGGCGATCGATCGCCCGGAAGGATCGGAAGCCCGCAAACGGCAGGAGCTGGACGTTGCGGCCCGGCGAGACGTCCTCGAGCCCCTCGGCAACGGCGGCCTGGTTCAGCCGGCCCTCGATCCGCGTCGAATACCCCGGCCAGAACGACTGCTCGTTCAGCCTCGGGATGTTGCGGCCGAACTGGATGCCCCAGGTCTGGGAGGATTC
>CAZTTI010000272.1:0-4664 GCA_964615925.1 uncultured Solibacteraceae bacterium | reverse complement strand
ATGAGCAACGGCCCGCCGGCTTCCATCATCGTCCCCATGGAAGCCACCTGGCCGAACTCGGGGTCGGCGAAGATGTGCGTGTAGTTGCCCCGGCCCTCGACGGTCTTCCAGAAGCCGTCGCCGACGTCGATCACCTGGTTGTTCTCGGTGTACATGACGTCTTCCGACAGCGGAACCCGGGAGGGATCGCCCGCGACGAGGGCATCGAGGTACTGATCGACGACGCCTTCCAGGCACGCGCGGTCGCAGTCGAGCGGGATCGGGCCGATTCCGCCCATCGTGGGCGCGGCGCACAGGAGACCGAGAAGGATCATGGCCGCCGCAATGCGTAACGCGATCGGAAACATCAGGACCTCCTTCAACTATTGTTCGGGCCGCTCCCACCCCTGCTCGAAGTGCGCTTCCCAGTTCTGGGCCCAGGGCCGCCCGAAATAATCCACGTATCCGTCGTCGAAGAACATCAATTGCGTCGGACGGCCGTCGGCCCCGTTGACGATCGTGCTCTGCACGCGGCACTCGACGAAGAAATAGCGCTCGGGTTCATCGAGCGTCGCCGTCCGGTTCCACTGGGTGACGAGTTGAAACGGCTGAACGAAGGCCTCCGGATCGTAAAACGTCGCCTCGACGACGAGGCCGTTGCCGTCTTGTGCCGGCCGGATCACCTCGATCACCTCGAGCTCGTTGCTGTATTCGAACATCGAGTGCGAGATCGTCCAGCCGATGACGTTCGCCGTCCAGGAAACCAGCGTGTCCTCGTTCCAGAATCCCACGGTCTCGCCGTACCACTGCGGGACCTCGTCGACGTGTTCCTGACCGATGTGGACCTTCCGGAGGAAGTTGTCCGCGACGCCGGCGAGGAACTGGACCTGATTGGGCGTCATGAGCAGTTCGAATCCCCGGGTCGCGAACTGCGTGTACCACCGCATCAGGCCTTCGGGATAACAGAACGCGGCCATCCATTGAGGGGCGTTGCTGACCGCCTCGTGGTAGTTCATCTGGACCATGCGTTCCTGATATTCGGGAGTCAGCAGCGACAACATCGTCGCGGTCTGCATGTCCCGTCCGAAGGTCCATTGCGGCCGGTCGACCTCGACGTTGCCTCGGCCGCCGCGCCCTCCGAATCCGCCCGCCCGCTGGTACCACCCGTTCCAATCCGGGAGCGTTTCCCGGGTGTGCCGTGTGGGGCCGCCCCGAGCCTCGGCCTGGGCCAGTAGGGCGTTGTAGTGCTCCTCGGCGGTTTCGTAGGGAAGGGGGCTCACGATGTCGGATCCATCCAGATCCTGATCGCAGTCTCCCCATTCGCCGGACCGGTTGTTGGTCCACATGTCGGTCAGTTGCCGCGGCGTGTTACAACGCGCATAACGGGGGTCCAGCCAATATTCGCGGTCGAGGTAAAAGTTATCGGTCGTGAACAGGTCCACCGGAAGGGGCTCGACGCCTGCCGGCGGCATGGAATCCCGATTCACTGCCCGTTCCTGCGCATGCGCCGGATGGGAAAGGGAAGCGACGACGATGACGATCACCAGAACGACGGACCCAACGCTCCGCATGAATCTCCTCCAGAAAAACCAGGGACGAAACGAATGGCCGCATTATGCCACTGACGGAGACCTCCCAAAAGGAATCGCGGCGGCTTGGAGGAAACGATCCGGCGCGCTACGATGACGGGATCACGTGGGGGTGACGATGCCGAAAGATGGACGACTGGTCCTGAACCTGCTCGACGCGAACCGGAAATTCATCGGAGGGAAGGTCGACATCTCCCTTCGTCACCAGGTGCTGTCCCACGGAAAGCTGGCCCGGCAGGTCAACGCGTCGGGGCCGATCCGGATCTCGGGACTGCACCGGGAGCCGCAGGGGCTCTACCGGATCTTTGTCGATCCGCCTTCGTACCAGCCCGTCAGCCAGTTCATTCACATTCAGCCGAGCGGCAACACGTACCAGAACGTCCACTTTCCCATCGATCCGGACAAGGTCGAGAAGGTCCTCTTCCCTGCCTATAGCGAAGTCCCCGACCGCCTGCGCGATATCCTCCTCGAAAGCGACCAGGTGCTGGGAATCGAGGGCAAGAAGGGGAAAGCGCTCTACGACGGCATCGACCCGACCCGGAAGGCCGGCCTGCACAACATCGCGTCCAAGTCCCGGAGAACGCTCCTGCCGAACGGCTCGAGCGTCTTCGACCACGTCCAACAGTTCACCGAGCTGCGGGGCGACCGGTTCTTCGCCGTGGTAACCCACGTGCTACGCGAGGAGATCAAGAACAGCGTGGCAACCGGCCTCTTCCACGAGGCCGACGATGCCCTGCACCACCCTCCCCTTGGTTTCGAACGCGCCGGGAGCTTCAAGACCGACGACCGCTACGGAAACCTCCAGGTCAGCTTCTTCGCCCAGGGCGACCAGTGGCGGGCCGACATCGACATCGACGACGCCAGCGGGCTCGGCCACGTCTTCCAGGTCATGCGCAACTTCCTGACCGGACGGCCGACGCACCCGTTCGACATCCATCAGATCCTGCTGCTGCACCAAAGGTTGGATCCGGGATACGCATTCAAGCTTTATTAACGGCCGGGCCATGGCACGATGACGCCGACCAGAGGAATCGTTATGAAACACGTCGAACGAACGTTACCGGCCATACGCATTGGTGCCGGCGCTGTCCTTCTGATCGTCGCCCTGACCAATGGATACGCCGGGGTCCAGGAGGATCGCGCCGCTCGGGATGCCCGTGCGGAGGAAGCGGAGGAATTGGACGTCATCCGGACCGCCGCCGACGCCGGTGATGTGGATTCGCAATTCCGCCTCGCCCAACTACTGCGTATGGAACCGTCCCTTGCCGCCGTCGATCGATGGGAGTTCGTCGTGTGGTACCGGCGCGCCGCCGACCAGGGCCATGCCGCCGCGCAGAGTGCGCTCGCGAGGCTGTACCGCGATGGTAACGGCGTGAACCAGGATTATGCGGAAGCAACACGGTGGTACGAGCTGTCCGCCAATCAGGGAAACGTCGAGGCTCAGATCGGGCTGGGTGATTTCTACAGGGATGGTGTCGGCGTCGACCAGGACTTCGCCGCGGCCGCCCGATGGTACCGATTGGCCGCCGATGCCGGAGACGGCCTCGCCCAGTTCGATCTCGCGGACCTGTACATCGACGGCAACGGCGTCCCCGAGGATCACCAACTGGCTTACATGTGGCTGACGCTGGCCGTGGTCCATTGGCCCGTGGCCGAAACCAACCTCGTGGCCCAATTGCGGGACCTGATCGGAGCGGGGCTCACCGAAGAGGAACGTGCCGAGGCCCGCCTGCAGGCATCGGAATGGAAGCCGAACGGACTGTGATCTCCGAGCCGTGCCCGTCCGGACCGGGGGACGGATCTCGTCTAACAGTCATTCGACTCGGAACAGACCTCGTCGAGAATCACACCCACGTCCGCCTCGATGGCGGCCAGGCGCGTTTCGATGCGGGCGAGTTGCCCCTGCCCCGAAACAAGCGATGCGAGCCGCGTTTCGATGCGCGAGAGATCGGAGCCGAGCCCCGCCAGCGACGACAGATCGGACTCCAGCCGGTTCAGACGGGCGGCCGACGGATCGTAGGTTTCCCTCGAGAGCGCCGACGATTCGATGCGGCCGAGCCGGTTCTCGATGCTGCGCAACGTGGACTCGATCTGGTTCAGTTGAAAGTCCTGTGTCGCGGCCTCCGCCGGCGGAGCATCGATCCAGTCGCTCGCGACATGGAAGGCGAAGACCAGGGCGACGGCAACCGCGAGCGCGCTTCCATTCCGTTTCATCGTTTCACCTCCGGTGATTTTGCGCCAACGCTGCCCCGAGCATATCAGCACAACCGTAACGGCTGACCGATCGCCCGGCCGTGCGACAATACGCCGTGCCCGACTGGCTCCCCTGGGTTCTCGGAGCGTATGTCCTCGCGCAGCTCGCCATCGCCGCGCTCGCGTCGCGCTTCGTCCGGACCGAAGCCGACTACCTGCTCGCGGGCCGGAATCTCGGCGTCGGCGTCGCCGCGGTCTCGCTGTTCGCCACCTGGTTCGGAGCGGAGACCGTCATCGGCTCTTCCGGCGCCATCGCGGCGGAAGGATTGTCGGGAGGGCGCGCCGATCCCTTCGGATACACGATCTGTCTCGCGTTGATGGCTGTGCTCCTCGCGGGCCGCATGCGGGCCGGAAACTACGTGACGTTCGGCGACTTCTTTCGCGACCGCTTCGGGGCACCCGCCGAGAAGGTCGCCGTATTGGTCATGGTGCCGACGTCGCTGATCTGGGCGGCGGCGCAGATCCTCGCCTTCGCCAGCATCCTGACCGTCGTGACGGGCTTCGGGCTGGAGACCACGTTGGCCTTCACGGTGGCGGTCGTCGTCCTCTATTCGAGCCTGGGCGGAATGCTCGGAGATGTCCTGACCGACCTGGTCCAGGGCGGGATTGTCGTCCTGGGACTCGTCGCTCTTTTCGTGGGAGTCGTGGCGGCGGCGGGAGGACCGGGAGCCGCGATCGCGTCGGTAACGCCCGACCAGCTTCGGATCCTCGCTCCCGGCGAAAGCGTTCTGGCGCGGCTGGACGGATGGATGATCCCCATCCTCGGCTCCCTCGTCGCGCAGGAAGCGATCTCGCGCGTCCTGGCGACGCGTTCGGTCGCGACCGCGCGGCAGGCCTGCTTCG
>CAZTTI010000271.1:0-6325 GCA_964615925.1 uncultured Solibacteraceae bacterium | reverse complement strand
CCTCGAACTCCGCGTCGACCAGAACCGGAACCTCCGCGGAGTCCCAGTCGTGGGTGTCATGAGGCGAAGTCTGATAGCCCCACACCAACTCGCCCGTGTCCGGGTTGAGGGCGACGATGGCGCACGTCCAGGGATTGTCGCCCGGGCGCGTTTCGCCGTTGAGCACGGGAGTCGGGTTTCCCGTACCGACGTACATGAGGTCGAGCTCGGGATCATACGTGCCCGACATCCACATCTGTCCGCCGGACGCGCCTCCGCTCGGTGAAGGATCGGCTCCGGCCGGAGGCGTGCTGTAGAAGATCCATTGCGTCTCCCCGGTATCCGCGTCCACCGATTTCAACATCCCGGGAAGGTTGTCGAAATCTCCCGATACGCCGACGATGACATGGTCCCGGATGACGAGGGGGGCATTGGTCGACCAGTACCCGCGCCTCCAGTCCGCAATCTCGACGTTCCATCGAAGCGTCCCGTCCGCGGCGTCGAATGCGAGGAGGTGGGCATCCGGAGTTGTCATGTACACCGAATCCCCGTGGACGGCGACCCCGCGGTGTCCGATATGGAACGCATCGTTCATCGGGTATTCGTAGTGCCAGAGCACCTCGGCCGTACGCGCGTCGATCGCCCACAGGTTGTCGGGCATCGTAACGTAGATCACGCCGCCCACGAGGATCGGCGTGGCCTTCATCGATCCCGGCATCCCGATATCGAACCGCCAGATCTCAGCGAGGTGGTCGACATTCGAGGGATTGATCTGGGTCAACGGGCTGTGACGTTGTCCCGAGTAATCCCCGTGATAGGTCAGCCATTCGGTGACGGGTGGGTTGCGGAACGTGTCGGGATCGACGTCCTGTGCGCTCGAAAGCGGAGGCCCCAGAATGATTGCAGCCAAGATCGCGGCAAGATGCTTCATCGCAACGTCTCCAGGTAGGCGTATACGTCGTGCATGTCCTTGTCCGTGTACCGGCCCAGGATCTCGAAGTGCGTCTCCATCGGGTCGTCGACATCAAAATCCACCTCTCTCGCCGGCCACTCATGGCGTTGACCATCGGCGTCGGTGACGGCGATCGTGAACTCGTCGCGGGCAATCAACCGTCCCATGACAACTTCTCCGGACGCCGTGACGATTCGCACCTCGGGAGGCTGGCTCGGACGAGGCGCGAGCATCGCACGCATCAGGTCGAGGCCTTCGCGGCGCGAGGCGATCCCAGCCAGGTCGCCCGCTGGCGAGTGGCACTGGTTGCACCTGCCTGCGCCGTTGAAGTACGCGCGCCCGGCGCCGGGGTCTCCGGTTCGAAGGTCCTCGGCCTCGACGAACCGCCGGCCGCCGAGCAAAGCCTCGGCCACGGCCTTCCGGGCATGGATGAAGGCGACGATCCCGGGAAGCTCTTCGTCGTCGATATCGATGTCATGGACACCTCCCGAGAGAACCAGCGGTCCGATGGCATCGCCGTACACGTCCCGCGCGACGACGAACGACCGCGTCAGGTCCGGGCCGCCCTCGCCACCCCCGGCGTCGCGGCCATGGCAGAACCCGCACCGCGCGACGAAGCGCGGCTCGCCCGCCCGAATGAGTTCCGCGGCATAGGCCTGCGCCGTCTCCGTCTCCGGTGGCCGCTGGGCCGCAGGACTCACGCCGCGCTGAGCCATCCCCGCCGCGGGCAACAACAGAGCGACGATGGCAAGGGAGATCGGAATGTGGCTCATGGTAGGTGTAATGCTCCATGAAACGGGCAGCGAATTGCAATCGATTGCGCCCGATCGGGTACACTCGTTCCCTTCAAACGAAATCCCGGGAGGGGGTATGTCCGTGCGCGCGTTCGAGCCGACGTTCATGAAGGTGGGTGTCCTGACCGCGGCGCTCCAGGAACTGACACCGCGCGAAGTCCGCGACACGGATCCCGACCGCGCGATCGAGGAATGGTTCGAGTTCGCGCGCGATCTGGGCGCCGACTACATCCAGCTCTCGGCCGCCCTTCATCCCTCCGAGGCCGACGTTCCTCCCGAAGCGATGCTGGATCCGGTGGCCAACACGCTGGACCTGAGGGATCCGTTCGACGAGGCCCGGGCCTCGCGCGTTCGTTCCGCGATGAAGTCGACGGGCGTTGGACTGTCCGATCTCGCCTATTTCGACAATATGCTCCATCACGATCCCGCGGTGCGCCGCACGAAGATGGACTTCATGCTCCGGGCGTTCGACGCCGCCGTTCTTCTCGGAACGGATGCCGTTTGCGGATTCATCGGACGCAACCAGCAGCTCTCCATGGATCAGAACCTGGCCGACTTCGAGGAGAACTTCGTTCCGCTCCTCGAGGCGGCCAAGGAGAGGGGCCTCGCGTTTCGCGTCGAGCAATGCCCCATGCCGGGATGGACGACGGGAGACAACTTCCACAACAACATCGGGTACACGCCGGGAACCTGGATCGCGCTCCACAGGATTTGTGAGAAACACGGCGTCGGTGACCAGTTCCGCATCCACTACGACCCGTCGCACGCGATCCTCATGGGGCAGGACACGCGGTCGATCTTCCAGTACCTCAAGGACGAAGGGTACGGGTTCCTGATCGGCGGGTTTCACGTCAAGGGACAGGTCGTGGATTCGCGCGGCGTGTCCGCGTGGGGTTACGGCGGACAGACCGTCGAACGCGGCGACTGGATGGACGGGAAGCCGTCGCCGAAACCGGCCGACCAGCTCAACGCCTGGAAGAAACAGGTGGTCCTGTGCGAACACGAGCTTCCCGGAACAGCGCGCCACGATCCCCTGGCGTACCTGCAGAATCGAACCGTCGATTGGCTCGACCACCAGCTCGCGGCACGAGAATTGCTACCCCTCGACATCGCCAACACTCACCTGGTGGTGGAACACGAATATCCCCCCGCCCGCATTCAGGACAAGGACAAGCTGAAGCCGATTCTCGAGGGATCGATCGCGTTCACGCGCAAAATCGACGAAGCCGCCGCCTGCATGTTCGCGCTCCAGCAGGAAGTGCTGGCGGGCCAGAACATCCCGGTCCAGGGAGTTGGACGCAAAGCCTACCGGTGCTGAGGTGGACGCGTCCGCGACAAGTAGTTCGGGAAATCGTCGAAGTCGTTGATAGTCGTGGGAAGAACAGGAGGCCGCAGGAGCCAGCGCGTGCGTTCAGGTCGCGCGCTCACTGGCTTCCTGCACGCGATCGAGCGGAGTCCATGAGGCAAAGTTCGTCCGGAAGAGCCGCCGGATGTCGCGCTCGATATCCGCGCTCGTCACCGGGCCACCGTCCTCGATGAGCAACCGGTACTTCTCGATGAGTATGGGCGCCAGGGTGCGTCGCGTATTCCGCCACTTGTAGATGAGTTGCTCGACGACGCGCGCATCGGAGTGTTGGGGGATGAAGCTGGTCCCGAGCATCTCGAGCCGCTCCCGGGTGATCTCCTCGACGATAGAGGGATTGTTCAGGAACCACCAGCAACCGAACGGCATGATGTTGGCGAACTTGCGCGCGTAGACGCACAACTCGTGCTGGTTCTCCCGGCTCAGCACGCTCACGAGGAACCGGTTCTGGGGAAACCGTTCGGCCAACCGGGCGACCGCACTCATGTCGGCCCTCCCCAAAGCATCACCGGCCAGTCCGAGCGCGAAATTCGTCCCCTTCCGCACGCCGATCATCAAGGCCATCGGGATCTCGGCTTCCTGGCAGGCCGGGAGAACGGCTTCGGCCAGGAGTTTCGTCCGCGCGTCGTCGGCCGGGAACTTGAACGTGTCCGGCAGAGAAACCGCCATGTAGAGCGGGTCGATCCGGGAGACCCAGTCGGCGAGGAACCGGCGGACTTCGGCAACCGTCTTCTTGTCAACGCGTGAGGTGACACTGTAACCGCTGGATGCCAACAGGTCGTGATTCGATTCCCAGTCGTTCAGGACACCGTCGACACGCAGCGAAGCGCGGAAGCGCGGATCGACCTCCGCTCCGAATTCCCAACAGGCCCTTTCCTGCGCGTCCAACGGATCGTTCGTCATCACCACCTGCTCAACCCCGGCCAGGTCGAGCACGCGGTGGGCATGACGCACCGGATGCTGCAATTGGAAAAACGCGCGAAGTTCTTCGAGATCCTGGACCGACGGATCGAGCCCCATGGCCGAGAGCACGGCCACAACGCCACGCGTGGCTTCCGACACCGGCGTGTTCTCGACGAAGAGCGTTCTCCAGATCAGATCCGCGCGATACGACGGGTCCAGGCGCCAGTAGGTCGCCGGCGACATCGGATGGTTCCGGAAGAACTCGGCTTCCAGGTAATGGTAGGTGAGCAGCTCGTCGATGCCCGAGAGCGCCAGCGTCCGAAACGTCGCCGGAAACAAGTGCGTGTGGATATCCACAACCTTGGTCCGGGCCAGCTGTTCCTCGACGACGTTCTGGAGTTCGTCGCGCGTGATAAGCGTCTTTCCGGGCACTGTCACTCCTCGAAACGTGGGAAGCGACTCAATATAGCACGTCGCGCGAGGCCGCCCCCGGGCGCGGCCGACTGCCTCCGGGGAGTTCGTCTTTTTTGTTGGGAGACAGACTGATTTTATGTTACAAGTTGTAGCACTATGACGCGTAACGCTCCTTCCCCCGACAAGCTCAGCAAGCTCGAACACCTGGTGATGGAGTTCATCTGGACCCACGGTCCGTCGACTTCCGAACAGGTCCGCGACGGACTCCAGAAGGACTGGCCGATGAAGGACTCGACCTCAAGGACGATCCTCCGGCGGCTCGAGTCCAAGGGGTTTCTGACCCACGCGGTCGACGGCCGGACCTACATCTATCAGGGGGTTGAAGACCGTGAAAACGTGGCCATCCGGGCGGTCCGGCAGATCGTCGACCGGTTCTGTCAGGGGTCCGTCGAGAGCCTGCTGGTGGGCATGATCGAAAACGAGGTGATCGACAAGGAACAGCTCGCCGAACTCGCGCGCAAGGTCCAGGGGAAGAAGAAGGGGGGGCGAAAGAAATGATCGAGCTTCTTTTCGAGTCCTGGATCCGGACCGCGATCCTGGCGGGTGGAATCGGACTTCTTCTGGCGCTTCTCCGCGTCGAGAGTCCGGCCCTGCGCCATTCCGCATGGAAGCTGGTGCTGCTCGCGATGCTGGCGATGCCCGTCGTCGTCGGGATGGCTCCAGGCCTGGAACTTCCCATCCTGCCGTCCCAACCGACTCCACCGGCCGACCTGACCGTCGCTTTGAATGCCGCGTCCCCGTCGACGCCTTCACCCCGCGGCCCGGGACTGAACGTCCTGTATCTCGGAATCACCCTCGTCCTGCTGGTCCGAATCGCGATCGGATACCTCTTCGCGATCCGGTTGACTCGGTCCGGCGTACCGATCGACCCGTCGCGATTGCACGCCGCCCTCGATGGCGTGCGATATCTGACCACGAAGCGCGTCACCGTGCCCATGACGCTCGGCTGGTTCCGGCCCGTCGTTCTTTTCCCGTGTTCGTTCGAGACGTGGAGCGCGGCGAAGGTCCGAGTCGTCCTCGACCACGAACACGCGCATATCGCGCGAGGTGATTTCCTGATCGGTGTCGTCGCGTCCTTCAGCCGTGCAATTCACTGGTTGAATCCCATGTCATGGTGGCTCGAGTGGCGCCTAGCATCGCTCGCCGAACACGCCGCCGATGACGTCGCCGCCGGAATGGACCGACAATCGTACGCGACCTTCCTGATTGAGCTTGCCGAAGCCGGTCTCGGAGGCCGACTCCAGTCGGTTCGAATGGCCGGCACGCGCGGCTTGTCCCGAAGAATTCAGCGCCTATCGGCCCAAGGGAGTTTCGCTATGTCTCGCATTCGAACAACGACATTTGTGGTCGCTGGTTTGTTTCTTTTCGTTGGCGCATCCCTTCTCTCCGTCACTCACGCATCGTCGGCCGCACCCCAGGAGGCTCCGGCCGATCCGGAGAGCGAGCCGGAGCCTCTGCCGGGAGCCGGACTTCCGTTCCCCGTGGGTCGAGCGACGGCGCCCCGTGTAATCTCCCAGGTCCAGCCGGAATACACCGAGGCCGCGCGCGAGGCGCAGTACGAAGGCGTCGTCGTGCTCGAAGCGGTCGTACGGACCAACGGCAGTGTTGAAGTGCGTCGCGTCGTCCGTGGACTCGGCTTGGGCCTCGATCAGGCCGCCATCGACGCCCTCGAGCAATGGAGATTCGAGCCGGCGAGACGAGACGGCGAGCCCATGGACGTTGCCGTCAACATCGAGGTCAACTTCAAACTTCCGGAAACACCCAACCAGCCGGTTCCACAAGCCGAACCTCAGGGGCAAACCGTGGAACCGTTCCGGATCGGGGCCGGCGTGACCCCGCCCATCGTCGTTTCCCGGGTGC
>CAZTTI010000270.1:0-3052 GCA_964615925.1 uncultured Solibacteraceae bacterium | reverse complement strand
GACGCCGCGTCGAACCCTGAGTGTGTCCAACGTCAAGGTGGGAAGCACGAACGACGCCGCCTGGGCCACGTTCGCCTACATGATCATGGGTGGAGATGCGCACATCATGGGCCTGAACACGACGGTCTACAAGAGGGCGGGTGACGATTGGCAGATCGCCGTCGTGCACGGCGCATTCAACGCGGAAGGGCATCATTGAAATGTCCCACGAGGAAATGTCCCACGAGTCCGTTTTGACGTGCCCCGAGTGCCGGTTTCAAAAAACCGAAGAGATGCCCGTTGATCAGTGCGTCTTCTTCTACGTTTGTGATTCCTGCGGGACCCGATTGCGTCCTCGTCCGGGGGATTGTTGTGTGTTCTGTTCGTTCGGCTCCGTGCCCTGTCCATCCATTCAGCGTCAGGCGGGCCATCGGTGAATCGAGCGCTTTCGCCGGAGGCCGATTCCCGCTCCGCCGCATCCGACCGGCAGCGCTGGGTCCGGATCAGCTCGTGGCTCGTCATCTCGACGATGATCTACAACATCGTCGAAGCGGTCCTCGCGCTGTTCTCCGGAATCTCGGCGGGCAGCATCGCCCTGGTCGGATTCGGCCTGGACAGCATCATCGAGACTGCCGCCGCCGCGGCGCTGCTCTGGCGCCTCCGCCTCGAATACGGTGGTGCCGATCTGGAAATCGTCGAGCATGGAGAACGCCGCGTCCATCGTTTCATCGGCGGGACGTTCGTCGCATTGGCGGCGTACGTGGTCCTCCAGGCGGGCTGGGCGCTGTACGCGCGCGCGATTCCGGAAGAAAGTCTCCTCGGGATCGGCCTCGCGATCGCCTCCCTCCTCGTCATGCCGGCCGTCGCGTGGGGGAAGCTGCGGGCAGCGGCCCATCTTGGGAGTAGCGCGTTGCGGGCCGAGGCGAAAGAAACATTGGCCTGCTCCTACCTTTCGTTCACGCTGTTGCTCGGCCTCGTGGCGAACTCCGCACTCGGGTGGTGGTGGGCCGATCCGGTCGCGGCCTTGCTGATGGTGCCGTGGCTCGTGAAAGAGGGCCGGGAAGGGCTCAGCGGGGACCCATGCGGCCACGATTGAAGTCAGAACGGATCGGCCTTCTGTGCCAGGTCCCATAGTTCCAAGAACTTCTCACGCACCCACGGGTCCAGTTCGTTGACTGCGTCTTTCGGAATGCGGGCACTCCGGATCAGTTCCTGCACGTCGACGAGGTCCTTGCCGCGGTGCGGCGCCGCCATTCCGGAGGCGAGCTTGAGTTCGATGAAACGCGGCATCGGCAACAATGCAAACCGTTTTCCGCGCAACGCAACGGCGGCGGGATCGGGGAACGCGATCGGTTTCGGTTGGTCATCGCCCGGGAACCGTCCGGTGCTCAGGACATCGATGTGGACGCCGTGCATCGTATCCTTCAACTTGCCCGTCCCCCGGACCCGTTCTTCGTATCCTTTGCCCAGGTGGCGCTTCTTGAACGTTTCGAGATCGGCGTCGCGCATCACAAGGTCCACATCGACCGTGACGCGGCGGTGTCCGTATTCATTGAGCGCGAAGGCGCCGATGATGGCGTAGGGCAGGTCCTCGTCTTCAAGGATGGCCGTCAACCGGTCGAGCGCCCGGTCAGCTTCGGATTCGCCCATGAAGAACCTTCCCGCGTACCGCACACCCTCGACGAACCGGGCTTCGGATTCAGGAGACAGCCGGCCGGCGCCCCAGGTGGCCGTGCGCTTCGACTCAGGGGAAAGGGTCACGAACCGATCCTACCATGCGGATGCGGCCGAACCGTCGGAGTGTGCCGAGCTACCGGCCGTCAATCCCGGCGGTCTTCGGGGAGCAGGCGGGATCCGAGGCTGTTTTTCATCTGCCTGAGGAAATCACGGACGATCTTCGCGGCTTGTTTCGCGTTGCCGGCTTCGAACGCGTCGAGGGTCGCGTCCTGGTGGGACAGGCAATCTTCGATCGTTTCGACGAGTCCCTCGCGGTTGAAGTCGGCCCGCATGAGGTACAGCGCGTACAGGGGGGCGACCAGGCGTTCGAGCGTGGTCCGGAGGTAGCGGTTGCCCGAGAGCTCCCACACCATCCGGCGATACGCCAGATGATTCTCGAAAAACCGGTCGAGATCCCCGGACGCTGCGCCCTCCCGGGCACGGACGATCAGGTCCCGGAGTTTGGCGATGGCGTCCGGCGTGGCCCGCCCGGCGCCCAGTTCGAACGCGAGCGGTTCCACTTCGATCCTTATGTCGAAGATGTCTTTCGCGTCGTCGTTGGTGAGTGTGGTGACCTGGGTCCAGGAAAACGGCGAGCGCTCGACGAAGCCCTGGTGCTCCAGCTCGATCAAGGCTTCGCGGATCAGGCCCTGGCCGACTCCGAACTGCTGGGCGAGCTTGCCTTCGACGATCTGGTCCCCGGACTGGAGCGTGCCGGAGACGATGGCTTCCTTCAACGCCGTGACGACGCGCATCTTCTTCGAGATCGGTTGAAGCTTCTCGAACGTAGTCTTGGGGTTGGTCATCGCGGTCGGCTGATTATACGACACGCGGAGAGCGGGCCCGTCTGGGACTCTTATGAGGTTACGGTTGCATCACTATCGGGTCATCCGATAATCTATCGAACTCCGCAACGGATTCTGAATCGCGGGAATGAAAACGTTACGCACACAGGTCGGGATCGTCGGTGCCGGACCGGCCGGTTTGATGCTGGCTCACCTGCTCCACCTCGAGGGCATCGATTCCGTCGTCGTCGAAAACCGCTCCGAGGACTACGTGATCGAGCGCGTTCGCGCCGGAGTCCTGGAGCAGGGAACCGTCGACCTGATGATCGAACACGGCGTCGGCGAACGCCTCGAGCGCGAGGGCATGTTCCACGACGGCGTGTATTTCAACGTCTTCGGAAAACGCCACCGCATCGACATGGCCGAGCTGACCGGCCGGCGGATCACGGTTTACGGGCAGAACGAAGTAGTGAAAGACCTGATCGCCGCCCGGGTTGCGACGGGAGGACCGTTGCTGTTCGAAGTGAGCGACACGAGCATTCACGACTTCGACACGGGCCGGCCGAAGATCC
>CAZTTI010000269.1:0-6637 GCA_964615925.1 uncultured Solibacteraceae bacterium | reverse complement strand
ATACGCTGATCGCGGCACCGACCGGGTCCGGAAAGACGCTGGCCGCGTTTCTCCTCTGCCTGGACCGGCTCGTCCGGGCAGCACTCGACGGCACTCTGGAAGACCGGACCGATGCCGTCTATGTGTCGCCGTTGAAAGCCCTGAGCAACGACGTCCAGAAAAACCTCGAACGCCCCCTGGCCGAAATCTCGTCGATCGCCGAAGAACGCGGCATGGCCATCGCACCGATACGGGTCGCCGTGCGCACCGGCGATACGCCCGCCGCCGAACGGCAGAAGATGGCCAAGTTGCCGCCCCACATCCTCGTGACGACTCCCGAGTCGCTCTACATCCTGTTGACGGCGGAAAAGAGCCGCAAGATTCTCAGAACGACGCGCATCCTCGTCCTCGACGAGATCCACGCGGTGGTCGGCGACAAGCGCGGCGCCCACCTGGCGCTCTCGGCCGCACGGCTCGACGATCTCGTCACGAAGGCCGGCGGTTCGGCCCCGCAACGAGTCGGCCTCTCGGCCACGGTCCGGCCGATCGAAGCCGTCGCCCGCTTCCTGAACCCGGCTGGCCGCGTTCACGTCGTCGACAGCGGACACCGGCGAACGATGGACCTCGCGGTCGAAGTCCCCGGAGACGAACTGGGACCCGTGGCCTCGAACGAGATGTGGGACGAAATCTACGACCGGATCGCGGCGATGATCTCCCAACACCGGACGACGCTGGTCTTCGTCAACACACGCCGGCTTTCCGAACGCATCGCACATCACCTCGCGGAGCGACTCGGCGAGGACGGCGTGCTGGCCCACCACGGCAGCCTGTCCCGCGAGATCCGCCTCGATGCCGAGGAACGCCTGAAGCGCGGGGAACTCCGCGCCGTCGTCGCAACCGCCTCTCTGGAGTTGGGGATCGACGTGGGCTCGGTCGATCTGGTGGTCCAGGTCGGATCCCCCAGGGCGATTCGCGTCGCTCTGCAGCGCATCGGACGATCCGGCCACCGGGCCGACCCGGACAGCATTCCCAAAGGACGCCTCTTTGCCACCACGCGCGACGAGTTGATCGAATGCGCCGCGCTGGTGTCCGCGATCCGGATCGGACGCCTCGACTCGGTGACGATCCCGGACTGGCCCCGCGACGTGCTGGCCCAGCAGGTCGTGGCGATCGCCGCCTCGGAAGACTGGGCCGAAGACGACCTCTTCGCCCTGGTCCGGTCGGCGTGGCCCTATCGGGAGTTGCCCCGGTCCGAGTTCCACGCGATTCTGCGCATGCTGGGCGAAGGTATTGCCCACCAGCGGGGACGGAGCGGGGCGTTCCTGCATCACGACCGCGTGAACCACGTCGTCCGGGCGCGCCGCGGAGCCCGACTCGCCGCGATCACCTCCGGCGGCGCGATTCCGGAAAACGCGAACTACTTCGTCGTCGCCGAACCCGGCGAATCCATCGTCGGGACCGTCGACGAGGACTTCGCGGTCGAGAGCATGGCCGGGGACGTGTTCCTCCTCGGCACGACGTCGTGGCGGATCCGGCGCGTCGAGTCCGGCCGCGTCCGTGTCGAAGATGCCCACGGCGCCGCGCCGACGATTCCCTTCTGGCGCGGCGAAGCCCCCGGACGAACCTTCGAACTGTCCGAAGACGTCGCGCGCGTCCGGCAGGAGATCCTAAGGAACCCGAATCCCGTGGAGTGGCTGATCGAGGAATGCGGCCTCGATCAACGTGGAGCCGAGCAAGCGGCGCTCTATATCCAGGCCGCGTCGCGGGCCCTGGGCGCCACACCCTCCCACGAGACCGTCGTCGCCGAGCGCTTCTTCGACGAAGGTGGCGGGATGCAGTTGATCATCCATGCACCGTTCGGAGCGCGGATCAACCGGGCATGGGGCCTCGCGTTGCGGAAACGTTTCTGCCGGACGTTCAACTTCGAGCTGCAGGCCGCCGCCACCGACAACGGCATCGTGATCTCGCTGGGCGAGCAGCACAGCTTTCCGCTCGGGGCCGTCTTCGAGTTTCTCGATCCGGCCACGGTTGAAGATGCCCTCACCCAGGCCATGCTCCCGGCACCCATGTTCGCGGCGCGATGGCGATGGAACGTTTCCCGCGCGCTGGCGGTGCTGCGCTTCGCCGGTGGACGGCGGGTTCCACCACCGCTCCAGCGCATGCGGTCCGACGACCTGTTGGCCGCGATCTTTCCCGATCAAGCCGCGTGCGGGGAGAACCTGATCGGCGACATCCGGATTCCCGATCATCCCCTGGTCGCGGAAACCATACGCGACTGCCTCCACGAGGCGATGGATCTCGACGGACTCGAAAACGTGCTGGGACGCATTCGGAACCGTACGATCCGCACGGTCGCGATCGACACGGCCGAGCCGTCGCCTTTCAGTCACGAAATCCTGAACGCCAACCCGTACGCGTTTCTCGACGACGCCCCGCTGGAGGAGCGCCGGACCCGCGCGGTTCAGATGCGACGGACATTGGGACCCAATGGAGACGAGATCGGCGCCCTCGATCCACGCGCGATCGAGGAAGTCCGTTCCGAGTCCTGGCCCGTTATCCGCGACGCCGAAGAGCTGCACGATGCGCTGCTCACGCTCGTCGTGCTGCCGGGGGATCCCGCGTTTCGATCCGACTTCGACCGTCTGGCAGCGGACCGGCGGGCCGCGCGGCTGGACACCGGGGCGCTTTCGCTGTGGTTTCCGGCCGAACGCCTCGAGACCGTGCGTCTGGCGTATCCCGGTCGAGAGTTCGAGCCGGCGATCGACGGTTTCGAAGACGCACCGCCCGCGGATCGGGAGTCGGCCGTCATCGAAATCGTCCGGGGTTGGCTCGAATCGACGGGCCCGACGACGGCAGCCGGCCTGGCCGGCCAACTGGCGCTGGGAACGGCCGAAGTCGACCGCGCCCTGGCCGTTATCGAGTCGCGCGGCGAGATCCTTCGCGGGCGATTCACGGCGAGGCCGGACGATTCGCCAGTCGAATGGTGCAATCGGCGGCTCCTTGCCCGCATCCATCGATTGACGCTCGGGCGCCTCAGGCGCGAGATCCAGCCGGTGTCGACGACGACGTTCGTGCGTTTCCTGTTTTCCTGGCAACACGCCGCGCCGGGCACCCAACTCCACGGCGTTGACGGCACGCTGCATGTCCTCGGACAACTCCAGGGCTACGAGGTTTCGGCCGCGGCGTGGGAAACCGACGTCCTGCCGCGGCGCGTGGCCAATTACACACCGGATCTGCTGGATCGCCTCTGCTTGTCCGGGGAGGTGATGTGGGGGAGGCTCTCGCCCCATCCCGCGCTTCGGACACCCGCCGAGGTTCTCCCCCGGCATCGCCGCGTCCGTCCGACGCGCACGGCGCCGGTGTCCATCTTCCTTCGCGACGACGCGGAATGGTTGATCCCCCCGCGAGACGACGACATCGATCCGCCCACGCTGTCGCATCCGGCGCGGGACGTTCTGGATGCGCTCCGCACTCGCGGGGCGTGTTTTCTCAAGGAGCTGGCCGCAACAAGCGGACGGCTGACCAGCGAGGTCGAGGACGGCTTGTGGGAGCTCGCCGCGGCGGGCCTGGTCACCGCCGACGGCTACGAAAACCTTCGCGCCCTGGTCGACCCCAAGCGCCGCCGCGGGGAGGGCCGGGGAAGGCACCAACGACCACGACACGCGACCGGACGGTGGGCGCTACTCGAAGGGCCCGCGACCAAACGAGCGCCAGGCGCGGAGGCTTTCGCCCGGCAGTTGCTCGACCGCTGGGGCGTCGTGTTCCGCGACCTCATTGCCCGGGAAACGATGGCGCCGGGATGGCGCGACGTCCTGCTCGCACTCCGAAGGATGGAGGCACGCGGAGAGATTCGGGGTGGGAGGTTCGTCTCCGGCTTCCTCGGCGAGCAGTTCGCCCGCCCGGAAGCGATCGATCTGTTGCGGGGCCTCCACCGTGGCGATCGACGGGTGGAAGCCGGCGAGTTCGAAATCGCCGCAGCCGACCCGCTGAACCTCCTCGGCATCATCACGCCGGGGCAACGCGTCAGCCCGCTCGCCCTCCACCGGGTCGATCTGCTCGCCGGATGAAGCGGGGCGAGACGCCGTCCGGTGAAACGACCCTACCGATCCGATCTGGACTTCGGCGGGGATTTGACAAGTCCTGACCCCTTCGAACTTCCTATCCGCGTGGGCTCTGCCGCACTTGTTCAATTGTGGACAGTCTTCTTTGAGGACTCTTGACAGAATCGAGCAGACCGAAAGCATGCTCGCATGCCATCGCCATGACACAGAAGGAGGTCAGGAAATGTGGATCATTGGAATGATCGTTGTCGGGTTAATCGCGGGCGCCATCGCGAAACTGCTCATGCCGGGCAAAGATCCTGGCGGATTGATCGTTACGATGCTATTGGGCATTGCAGGGTCCATCGTCGCGGGCTTTCTGGGACGTAGCCTTGGATGGTACAGCCAAGGTGAAACGGCCGGAGTGATCGCCTCTATCGTTGGTGCCATTCTGCTGCTCGCAGTCTACCGAATGACTAAACGCGGCGCACCGCCTCGCGCTGTATAGGCACTGGAGGTCCTGCCTCGCCACCGAAAGCAGCGGGTAAGGACGTCCTCCCGCAGCTTTCGACCGGCGGTCTTTGGCATGGAGCCGCCCAACCCGGTGCTTCGACGCCGGCCTGGCCTGGGGACGTCATTCCTCTTTCAGGATGAAGGTCACCTTGAGGTCGACGCGATATTCGCTGATCTTCCCGTTACTAACGATGACTTTCTGCTCTTTGACCCATGCGCCTTCGACGTTCGTGAGCGTCTTGACCGCGCGAGCGATACCCTTCTCGATGGCATCTTCGAAGCTTCGGCTCGAGCTGGAAATAATCTCTGTAACTCTGGCTACCGGCATTGCCGTCTCCTTTGTGAAAAACAAGTACTGTCGCGCACGGACTCATAACACCTGGTTCATTGCACTCACGCAAACGATTAAGAGGCAGAGGCCAAACTACAGCCGCGAGCTCGTATGTGGGCTATGCCACAGGCTGCTAACGAGTCGCTTTGCCGGCCAACCGCATGATGTCGTCCAGCGGATTGCCATCGCCGTTCATGTCGAGCATCGAGGCGAGCCCACCGACACGGCCAGCGCCCGACTTGCGCCCCGCGGCACCACCGCCGCCCTTGAGCAACCCACCGAGTGCACCGGCAAGTCCCCCGCTTTTCGGGGCAGCTTGTACCGGAGCACCAGCACCACCCTGCTTTGCCATGTAGCCAGCGACCAGCATCCCCAGCATCGGCAACATCTTTTTGAGTAGGTCTGGGCTGAGCCCTGTCCGCGCTGCCGCGTTCTGCGCCACCGTCCGACTCACGTCCTTTGAGCCGAAGATCTGGCCAAGCACCTCGTTGCCACGATCCACTTGCGTCGGCTGAGGGGCCAGCACGTTGTCCAACAAAGCCCCACCGCCCAGTTTCCCGAGAAGGCCACCGAGCCCTTCCAGGCCGCCGGGCTGCGACTGCGCTTGCTTCTTGAAGCCTCCGAGGATGGCTGGTGCGAGCGCTGCGGCGCCGCTGGCTGCCTGGCTCTCGCTGATACCGAGCTCGCGTGCCATCGACTGCAGGCCGCCCATCTGGGCGAGCCGGTCGGTGATTTGCATATGCATTGCTCCTCTTGAACGTTGGGACCGGGTTTCGAGCGAGCCGGCGCGGGGGTCAGTCGAGAAGGTTCGCGGGCACTTTGCCGCCGTTTGCGGCGATCCGCGTGAGCACCTGTTTGTGCAGCCAAACGTTCATCTTCGCCGAGTCCCCCATGAACTCTGCCGGGCAGCCAAGCTCGGTGGCCAACTCCTTGCGGGCCGTGAGACTGCTATCGATGTCGAGAAGCTTCAGCAGATCGACGATGGACGTTCGCCAGTTCAGCTTTTGCGAATTTTCCGCTGCACGCTGCTCCAATTGAGCCGCAACATCAACCGCCGCGACGGGCCGCACGGGCGGTCGTGCCGACGGCGCCGTTGCGGCGGGCTCAGCCGAGGCTGAGCCTCGCGGGGCTGTAGCGGGACCAGCAGTGCGTGCGGCGGAGGCGGCGGCGGTAGGCTTTCCGCCCATACCCAGCTTGTCGAGGATCTTGTCGAAAAACGACATGGTGCTCTCCTATTGGTTTCCGGGAATCGACATCGTAAACCTTAGGCGTCTCTGGCCCCTGCTGTCTGTTCGTTATTGCACACATCTCTGGACGCAGACGTCAGCGACGTCGGTGCCGCCGGCATCGACCCTCACCGGAAAGCGGTCGGAGCATAGCAGCCCGGAAACGGCTATGATCATCTTGCGATGAAAGGGGAAACCCTCGACAAGATCCAACGCCTCGACACCACGCTCGCGTATCACCAACGATCGAAACACCACCCTCACCGTCTCGCCGCTTCCCTCGGATACCTCGACTGGGATACGCAGCCGGATCCGTTCCGGCGGTTCGAAGGGGCCCCGGAGTTTCCGCTGGAGCTCCATCCGGTCGGTCCGTTCCCAAGGTACGAGCCGGCGTTCCGCCTCGGGTCGGTCCGTCCTGTTGCGCTCGGCGTGGGGAGCGTCGCGCAACTGTTTCAGGACGCGCTGGCTCTATCGGCGTGGAAAGAGATTCATGGGAGCCGGTGGGCACTCCGGGTCAATCCGTCGAGCGGGAATCTGCACCCGACGGA
>CAZTTI010000268.1:0-3808 GCA_964615925.1 uncultured Solibacteraceae bacterium | reverse complement strand
GGATCGGGAAGGGCCACGCCCGGCTGCTCCGCCGCCATTTCGCGCAGATGGTCCAGGTCGACGTTGCCGGCCGCCATTGGTCGACCGACAGCGTGTCGCTCCGGGTCTGGGTGGACCTCGATGATCCGGACAAGAAACTCGCGGCGGCCATACTGCCGGTGTTGATCTCTCCCTGGCTGACCGCCCTCCCGTTGGCGTACCTCGGTTATCTCGCCTGGTCGGTTCGTCGCCGTTCGTCCGAACGTGGACAAGCCGCCGGTTGGACGGAGGTCCTGGGGATGACGGGCCTCGCCGTCCTGGAATCGGCGGCGAGGACGATGGGCCGGATTCGCGGGTCCATCGACGACGCGGTTGTATGCATCTGACCGCGGCCGGTGCGGCCGTTCGCTCCCCCTCTTCCCCGGGCATGGTGTAAGATACGCTCCGTCGACCGACACCATGCCGTTCCGCAACCTCCAGGATTTCGTCCAACGGCTCGAGGCCACCGGTCTGGTTCACCGGGTTCGGGCCGAAGTCGACCCCGTCCTCGAAGCGGGCGAGATCGCCCAGCGCGTGCTCCGGGAAGGTGGTCCCGCGCTCCTGTTCGAGAACCCCAAGGGGGCCCGCTTCCCGCTCCTGATGAACCTGTTCGGCACGATGGAACGGGTGAAACTCGCTCTCGGACGCGAGCCCGGCGCCATTGCCGAGGAACTGCTGGGAACCATCGAACGGATGACTCCTCCTTCGCTCTCCGGGCTCTGGGAATCCCGGCACACGCTGTTCAAGGGGCTCGCCGGGATGCCGCGGACGGTGGGATCCGGTGCTGTCCAGGACTTCGCCGGGACTCCGGACCTCGGGGCCCTACCCGTTGTCCAGTGTTGGCCCGGCGACGGCGGACGGTTCATCACCTACGGGATGGTGATCACGCGCCATCCCGGGACCGCGCGGCGAAACTTCGGGCTCTACCGCATGCAGGTCTTCGACGATCGAACGACGGGGATGCACTGGCAGAGCATGAAAGGGGGGCGCGGACATCATTGGGAGGCCGAGCGGCGCGGCGCAGATCTCCCCGTCGTCGTGGTGATCGGATGCGATCCCGTGCTCATGATGGCATCGATTCTTCCGCTTCCCGAGGACGTGGACGAGATCATGTTTGCCGGCTTCGTTCGCGGCCGGGGGGTTCCAATGGTCCGCGCGAAGTCGGTCGATGCGTTCGTCCCGGCCGATGCGGAGTTCGTGCTCGAAGGTGTCGTCCGCCCGGATGACGTGCGCCGGGAGGGTCCTTTCGGCGACCACTTCGGCCACTATTCCGAAGCCGCGGACTTTCCCCTCTTTCACGTCCAGACGATGACGCATCGCCGCGATCCGATCTATGTCGCCACGATCGTGGGCAAGCCTCCGCAGGAAGACAAGTTCCTCGGGATTGCCGCGGGGCAGATGATCGGGCCGCTGATTCGGGTCATCAATCCCAACATCGTCGGCGTCCACGCCTACGTTGGCGCCGGTTTCCACAATCTCCTCGTCGTAGCGCTCGAAGAACGGCACCCCAGGGAGGTGATGAAAACGGCCATGTCCCTGCTCGGGACCGGCCAACTCTCCCTGACCAAGGTGATGGTTCTCGTTCGCGGAGGCGTCGCTCCGGACGCGTTTCGCGCGGTGCTCGACGAGCTGTGGCATCGTGTCCGTCCGGAAGACCATGTCCACCTCTTCGGCGTCATGCCGCTCGACACACTCGATTTCACGTCGGGAACGATGCATGTCGGAAGCAAGCTCGTGATCGATGCGACCGGCGAGGCATTGCCGGTCGAGCCGGCGCGCCTTCGGGAAAATCCCCAGCGGTTCGACGCACGCATTCGGCGATCGAAGCTGCTCGACGGCGGTTTTCTCGTGGTCGTGGTCGTTCGGGATGCCCGCGAAGTCCTCCGGAGCCTGATCGACGCCGATCTCGGCATGCGCCTCATTGTCGCGGTCAGTCCGGACGTCGATCTAGAGGACGACGAGAACCTTCAGTGGGGGGTCTTTACCCGGTTCGACCCGGTACGGGACATGCTTTTCGAACGCCAGGAGTTCATTGGAGCCCGACCGGTCTACGGGGGTACGATGGCCATCGACGCGACGTGGAAGGAGGGATACCCCGAGCCCCTCGAGATGGACGAGGAGATTGTTCGCCGGGTCGATCGGCGCTGGAGGGAGTACGGAATTCGAATTCGGGGGCAGTGAGCAATTTCCCCACTTTTCGTTGGGAATCGACCATCCTACCGGGGAAATTGCTCACTGTCCCCGAATTGATATACTCGACGGATTGTGAGCGGAAAGACGCCGAAGAAGATCGATGTCCGGTGTTCCTGCTGCGAGGCGGTCCTCACCGTGGACGCGGGGACCGGGGAAGTGCTGTTCACGAAGCGACCCGAGGCACGTGGCGTGAGTTTCGAAGACGCGTTGTCGCGCGTCCGGGCCGACGAGGCCAGCCGCGCCGATCGTTTCGAGCAGGCGCTCCAGAAGGAACGAGGCCGCAAGGACCTGATCGACGCCAAATTTCGGGAGGCCATGGGCCGGATCGACGAATTGGAAGACCCGGCCCGGGACATCGATCTGGACTGAGCGGAAACAAAGAAAGGACGCCCGTCGGGCGTCCTTTCTTCGTCTTAGCTTTCGGGAGCGGTTTTCAGCGGCTGTCCGATCGCCGCGGCCGCGGGCGCCGTCCCCGGCCGCGGCGATCGTCGTCGCGCCCGGATCGGTTCGGGCCGTCCCCGTTGCCGTCCCCGTCGCCGCTGGCGTTCTCGTTGTCGTCGGCATCGGCGGATTCACCGCGCTGTTCCTTCAGGATCGCCTTCCGGGACAACTTGATCCGATTGCCGTCGAGCGCGATCACCTTGACCATCACCTGATCGCCTTCGTTCAACTCATCACGGACTTCCCGGATGCGGTGTTCGGCGATCTCGGAGATGTGCAGCAGCCCGTCGGTGCCAGGGAACAGTTCCACGAAGGCCCCGAAGTCGACTATGCGCACGATCTTGCCCAGATACGCCTTGCCGACTTCAGGCACGGCGGTCAGGTTTTGGACGATCTCGATCGCCTTTTGCGCCGACGGTCCGTCGGCGGACGCGATATTGATCCGCCCGTCGTCGTTGACGTCGATCTTGACACCGGTCTGTTCCACGATCGAGCGGATCATCTTGCCGCCCGGGCCGATGACGTCGCGAATCTTGTCGGTCGGGATCGTGATCGTATAGATCCTCGGCGCATATTGGGACATTTCCTCGCTGACTGACGGCATCGCTTCTTCCATCTTTCCGAGGATGTGCATCCGTCCCCCGCGGGCCTGTTCGAGGGCTTCGGCCATGATCCTGAACGAGACGTTCGTGATCTTGATGTCCATCTGGAGAGCCGTGATCCCGTTCCGCGTCCCCGCGACCTTGAAATCCATGTCGCCGTAGTGGTCCTCGGCGCCGGCGATATCGGAGAGGATGGCGTACTTCTCTCCCTCCGACACCAGCCCCATGGCGACGCCCGCGACCGGGCTCTTCACCGGAACTCCCGCTTGCATCAGAGCGAGACTCCCGCCGCACACGGTGGCCATCGACGACGAACCGTTCGATTCGAGGATGTCGGAGACCACGCGAACCGTATACGGGAAGGACTCCTGGTCGGGCATCATCGGCTGGATCGCTCGTTCGGCCAGGTTGCCGTGGCCGACCTCGCGGCGGCTCGTTCCCGTCATGCGCCGCACCTCGCCCACCGAAAACGGGGGGAAGTTGTAATGCAGCATGAAGTGTTTGAACGACTCTCCATCGAGCCGGTCCATCCTCTGGGCGTCGTCGGAGGTGCC
>CAZTTI010000267.1:0-6213 GCA_964615925.1 uncultured Solibacteraceae bacterium | reverse complement strand
TCTCCCACCCGCGCTTCGACGGAGACGGTGTCTCCCCGGCGCACCATGATGGGCGAATAGAGAACCCCTTCGGACAGGATGCTTCCCTGGTCGAGATCGTGCTTCGCGACGAAGCCTTCGAGATCCTCAGCGTCCATGATCGATGCCGAGGACGACTCCAGGGAAACGACTTTCCACTCCACGTCCGCCGGCCGGATCATCGTCTGCGCGCGGATGTCGTGGCGCAGCACGGGCTGAGAGACTGCGATCGCGAGGACGGTGCGTACATGAACGCTGCGCGCGTAGTCGGAGCCGGTAACGTCGATACGCACCGATGTGGTCGTGTTCGGACTGAAGTTCGACGGGAGCGTCGCCGATAATTCGATTGGGCCGGTCGCCAGGTCCGTCGGCGGCACGGTCAATTCAACGATCGAAGTCCGCGAGCCCGGAAAACGCTCCCGGAGCGCTTCCTCTATCGAATTCCGGACCTCTTCTTCCTCGAGACGTCGGGATGCCCGGCGGACAAGAACCTCGTCGGGCAGCCTCAGACCGTCCTCCGCGTACCCGGCGCCACGAACTTTCGAGATCAGTTCGTAGTCGTGGAACCGCCGTGCCCTCCCGGGTTCGGGAGCGCGTGCGAGTTCCACTCCGGCGCGGGCATCCCAACTGTCGAGCGAGACGACGTCTCCGAGGCGAATGAGGTCTCCCTCGACGGTCACCTCGCGAACGTCGCCTTGTGCCGCTGTCGCGCCCAGCATGAGCGAAATGAGAAGGACGATCATGTCAGCGAACGAGGTTATTGACCTGCTGCAGCATGTCGTCTGCGACCCGCAGCGCCCGGGAGTTCACTTCGTAGGCACGCTGGGCGACGATCATGTTCACCATTTCCTCGACCACGTTCACGTTCGATTGTTCGAGGAGTCCCTGTCGAATCATTCCGAGACCGACCTCTCCGGGCGCTCCGGTCAGCGGATCACCGGATGCAGTGGTCGAGGAAAGAAGGTTCTGTCCCCGGCCTGCAAGGCCCGCTGGATTCTGGAACTGAGCGAGTTGAATCGCGCCGATCGTCTGCGTCTCTCCCAGTTCGTTGGTCGTCGTCACCGTTCCGTCCTGGCCAATCGTCAGCTCGAGGGCGTCGGAGGGAACGGTGATCTGGGGCTCGAGCGGATGACCATCGGCGGTAACGATGGTTCCGTCGGCATTCTGGTGGAACGAACCGTCCCGGGTGTAGGCGATCTCCCCGCTCGGGATCTGCACCTGGAAGAAGCCTTCCCCCGAGATGACGAGGTCGAGCTGGTTTCCCGTCTGCCGGAAATCACCTTGGGAATAGTCGCGCGCTGTGGCCACCAGTGCGGTCCCCAACCCGACCTGGATGCCGGTGGGGTACTCGGTGGTCGACGACGAGGACGTACCGGCGGGCCGGATGTCCTGATACAGGAGGTCCTGGAACTCGGCCCGGGCCTGCTTGTACCCCGTTGTGTTCACGTTCGCAATGTTGTTGGCGATGGTGTCGATGTTCACCTGCTGCGCGTGCATTCCGGTGGCAGCGGTGTGTAGGGCTCTCAGCATCTCTCACTCTCCCTTGGCGCGCGTTACAGCGAACCGAGTTCGGTAATCAGTCTCTGATCCATGTTGCTCGAAATCGTGCGCAGCGTTTGTGACATGGACTCGAATTCCCTGAACGCGCTCATCATCGTGATCATTTCCATCACGGGGTTCACGTTGGAGCTCTCCAGGTACCCGCCCATCACTTTCGGCTCGATCGCGTCTCTCACTTCTGCGTCCTCTCCGGTCCAACGGAAGCGCGACAGCCCGTCCTTTTCCAGCATCGCCGGGTCGTCGAAGCTCACGACGCGCAGCGTTCCGACGACACTGTCGTTCACGTAGACGTCGCCGTTTCGGTCAATTCGCGGAGTCCCATCCTCGAGAACGATCGAGCCGCCGTCGCTACCCAGAACCCGGAAGCCGTCCGGCGTCACCAGCTCTCCGTCCGCATTGATCTGAAAGCTCCCCGCGCGGGTATACCGCTCCTCCTCCTCGAACTCGATGACGAAGAACCCGGGCCCGTCGATGCCGGCGTCGAGATCCCTCCCGGTCGCCTGAAGCACTCCGGTGCTCATATCGATATGGCTGCGCACGCCGATGTCGGTCGCCCCCTCTTCATTCACGACCTCTTCGAACACCTGCGTGAAGTCCTTCTTGAATCCGGACGTCTGCACGTTGGCCAGGTTGTTGGCCACGATGTCCACGATCTGCATCCTCGTTTCGAGGGCCTGGTAAGCGGAGAACAGTGCGTCACTCATTTCTTCCTCTGGGTAACCCGGTGCATTCCGAACAAGACATTGACGTCGGCTTCGCCGAGTCCCATTGTTGTGGCAATCTCGGCCGGATTCAGGCCCCGACGCGCCATCCGAGCGACCTGATGCGGCAAGTCTCCTCCGCTATCGGTCAGCGGAAGCGGGGCCTTGTCAACCGACGGTTCCGAAACACGGATGCCGTCGGCCGCGCGCTGTGTGCTGAGCGCGCCCATTTTTCGTTGCGCGACGTCGACGACCTTCAGGAATTCCGACTCCGCCACCTGCCACTCGGTCGAAAACACGGCAAGTGCGTTCGTCGCCCTCGAAAACTTCTTGTGGACGTAGAACGCCATCGCGATCGCGGACAGACAGCTGCAAAGGACCGATGAGTAGACGAGGGCCCGGTCGGGAATGGCCGCAAGCGGCCCCGTGACGAGAGCCGCCGCACGCCACAGCGCCTCGAGAATCTCAGGAATCGATATCAAGTAGCTTCTTGGCTCCACTGGTCAACTCCGTAATCCGAATTCCGTAGTAGCCGTCGACCACCACGACCTCTCCACGCGCGAGCGCGTGCCCGTTGACAACGAGATCCACCGGCTCGTCGATGCTCGAACTCAGCTCGATGACGGACCCCACACCGAGCTTGATGACGTCCTCGAGAAGCATCTCGGTCTCCCCGAAACGGATCGACGCCGCGAGCTGGAGGTCCATGAAAGCAGAATCTCCGACACCGTACCCGTCAAATGCACTTTGCATCGCTATTCCTTCGCTGAAACCACGCTCTCGACAACCTCGAATCGCTTACGGTTTGCCTCGAGTTTCGCGTGGGCCTTCAACTTTTCCTTTCCGCCGACCCGGAGGACCATCGGGACGTCTTTCCGTTGTTCGAGAACCAACGTGTCTCCTGCTTCGAGGGATAACACCGACCGCAGCGGAAAGAGCGTCTGACCCGTTTCGATCGACACGTTCACGGGGACCTTGTGGATGTTGCTGGCCAGCGTCGATCCGGCGGCCGTCTTCTTCCGTCCGGTCCACTCTTTGTCGAAGATGTGCATGATGGGCTCCAGGGCGAGAGTCGGGAACGCCAACGTGATCTTTGCGTTGCAGTCCCGGGTCCGCATCTGAAACGTGAACACGACAACCATCTCGTTGGGCGACACCACCTGGATCATATGTGGGTGCGTCTCCGTCGCCGTGATGGAGAACTCGATCGCGTAGATTTGGCGCCACGCCTCCTTCAGATGGTCCACGATGATCTTGAGGACACGCTGAAGAACGTTCTGCTCGATTTCCGTCATTGGGCGCCTGACTTCCAGAGGCGTTCCGCTACCGCCGAGCAAGCGGTCCAGGATCGAGTAGACCGCCGTCGGAGACACTTCGAGAGCGGCCGACCCCTCCAGTGGCTTGAGGGAGACCGACGAGTAGCAGGTGGGATCCGAAGCAACCGCAAGGTACTCCGCGTAGGTCACCTGCTCGATCGTATCGAGGTTGATCTCGACGACTTTTCGCAGAAAGGCCGAGATGGCCGAAGACACGTTCCGGGAAAACCTCTCGTGCACGAAGTGGAGCGACCTCAACTGGTTCTTCGAAATGCGGTCCGGCCTCTTGTAGTTATAGGGCTGGACCTTGTTGAACGGTTTGGACGTTTTACCCATTGCTCAATAGCTGGAACGCGGATTCCACGTTGGGAGAGATCTTTTTGAGCTTCGATCTCAATCGAAGCGTCGCTTTCGTGTGAATCTGGGAGACCCGGGACTCGTTGACGCCGAGCATCGCGCCGATCTCCTTCATCGTGAACTCTTCGTAGTAGTAGAGGGAGAGGACGAGCCGCTCCCTTTCCGGAAGGGATTCGATTGCCACGCCGAGGATCCTTGCCAGTTCGTCCCGCTCGAACTGCCGGTAGGGATCGGTGTCGCTGTCATCGGCATAGTAGTTGAGCAGGTTGTCCCCACCGGCGCCGTCGCCCTTGTCGCCTATATCCTCGAAGGACCCGATGTTGAGCCCGTGGAGCTGGTCGACCAACGCATGAAACTCATTCATGTTTCCACCCAACTCGGCGCAAGCCTCCTCGTCGGTCGCGGGCCTTCCCAGCCTCTGTTCCAACTGTCCATAGACCCTCTCGAGCTCTTTGCTCTTCTTCCTCAGGGATCGAGGTGCCCAGTCCAGGTCTCGAAGACTGTCGAGCATCGCGCCTCGAACACGAAGTTCGGCGTAGGTCTTGAACTTCACTCCGCGCTCAGGCTCGAACTTCTCGACGGCGTCGAGGAGCCCGATGACGCCCGCATTCACGAGGTCGCGAATTTCCACGCTGGGCGGAAGCCTCACGGCAACCCTGTGAGCAACGTGGTTGATCAGGGGCAGCGATTCGTTGATCAGCTTATCGCGTTCCTGATTCGTCATCGCTTACCCCCGTCTGCGACTTCCGTGGAGGACGTGGGCCGGGCAGAACGAGACGGGGGCTTGGTGCGCGATGTTGTCGCCTTCGTCACGGTCTTGCGGGTCGACACCGTTCGCTTCGCCGCGCGGCTCTTCTCGCGACGAAGCGGGATGATAAAGCGTGCCAGAGAGGCGGAGTCCGGAACGGAAAGCGCCTCGGGAACGGCCTGTCCGTCGCTCAGGAAGCACACCGGCAGCAGGTAGCGAAGCGTCTCACAGAGAATTGCGCCACGCGTATCGGTTTCGTCGAGCTTCGTGATGACGACCGAGTCGGGCGAGCATCGGCGGAACCTCTTGTAGATGCGGCTGATGTCCTCCGATCGCGTCGTCGCGCTCAGAACGAGACGGATCTGTGGTTCCAGCTCCGCGAGCGCGTTTTCCAGCCGACCGAGACGCGCGAGATCCGAAGGGCTGCATCCCGCAGTGTCGATCAATACGAGGTCGTGCTGGGTCAAAGACCGCACGAGACTCGCAAGCCCCTGAAGGTCGCTGCACTTGTACACGGGAATTCCGAGGAGCTGGCCGTAACGGACCAGTTGCTCTTGTCCGGTGACGCGGAACGTGTCGGTCGTGACGAGAGCGACTTTCTTTCCGTGGCGCGCCGCCGCCTGTCCCGCCACCTTTGCGATCGCGGTCGTTTTCCCGACTCCCGTGGGGCCGATGAAAGCGCTCACGACGCGTTTGCCGGGCTCGAGCTCGAGGGGAGGAGCGACCTGGAGAAGGTCGGTGAGAAGCTTGCGCACCGCAGTCCGGGTGTTTCTTGCGCCACCTTCGACGCTGATCGCGCGTTCGACGAGTTCCGCCGCGAGATCCGGCTCGAGCCGTTGCCCGACGAGTTCCGCGTAGACGTCGTTTCCCGCGCCCTTGCCCAGTTGAGGCAGCGCCTGCCCCAGCATACGGATTGACCGCTTGAGTTCGTCGATCTCCTCGAGCACTTCCTCGATTTGCAGTTCGGTCCGTTGGATCATGTGCGAGGCCGGAGCGAAGCTCGAAATCGACGGCGGACGGGAGAATTCCGGCGTTTGGATGGACCAGTCGGGTTCGGTTTCGCCCGGAGCTTTCCGAGAAGAAACCTTCGGCGATGGATGCGGATCCTCGCTCGACGGCTCCTTCGCCTGGGTCGAATCGGGCCTTTGCTCGCTCAGCCCGGCCGTGACCTCCCACTCCTCGCGTTTTGTCCCCCAGGGCCACCTTTTCTGCACCGGCCGGGTGGAAAGGATGAGGGCGTCGGCCCCGAACTCCTTCTTGATCTGTTCGACCGCCTTTTCTATCGATCGTGCACGAAACGTTCTGACCTTCATTGACCCACTACTCCTTGCGACACGATTTGGAGGTTTGGCGGAATGTCATTGGGCGACACGATCGTGAGCTGCGGAATGAACCGTTCGACAAGTTTGCGTAAGTGATAACGAACGTTGCTCGAACAGAGCAGCGTCCATTGCGACGACGACAATCTCTGACAACTGGCGCCGATGGATTCGACAAGTTCCTGGAAGGCGCC
>CAZTTI010000266.1:0-3771 GCA_964615925.1 uncultured Solibacteraceae bacterium | reverse complement strand
CGGCGACCTGGTCGACCGAGGGACCGACATGGGCCACATCCCCCTTTACCGGATGGGCGCCACTCAAGAACACGGCCGCAGCGCGCACGTGGTTTTCAGCGCCACCCGTGTCTTCCCCGTCCCAGGGAGCCACCGGGGCATGGGCAAGGCCGGAGACGACGGTCACGCGATTCCGGAACGGTTCCAGAGGCTGGAGGATCTCGGAGAACTCGAAGTCGCGGCCCGTTCCAGCCGGGGTCCACTTGTCCATCGTCGCGCCATGGGGGATATAGATCGAGGCCAGACGCGATCGCGGCGCCGCAGCCGTCCCCGCCAGCCGGGTCTGGGCCGGCACCATCGATTCCAGGAATGGCAACGCGACGGCCACGCCAGCCCCTCTCAGGAACGTCCGGCGCGACAGGTACTTCTTGGTGATGAACATCGTTCGATCCTCCGTCAGTCGGCGTCCGATGGCCCGGGCCCTTTCGCCCTCCACTGGAACGGCAGGCTCTCCACCACTCCCAGGACCAGCGACGAAAAGACGTAGTCCTCTCTGGCGGCTTCGCGAACTATGGCCCGGACGGCCGACATGTCGTAGTATTCCACGGTTCTCCCGAGGGCGTAGGTCAAAAGCTTTTCGGTCGCCAGCGTTGCGAATGCCTCGCGCCGGTCGAGAAGGGCCTGGCGCAGCGCCTCCGGGCCGTCCAGGCGCGTTCCATCGACCAACGTCCCCGTGGCGTCCACCTCGACGCCGGAATCCAGGTCGCGCCATTTCCCCACCAGGTCAAAGTTCTCGAGCGCGAAGCCGATCGGGTCCATGATGCTGTGGCACGCGGCGCAGCCGGGATCGGCCCGGTGTCTCTCCAGGCGCTGGCGCATCGACGATGACGCGGCTGCCGGGGATGCCGTTTCCTCGAGATTCGTCTCCACGCCCGGCGGGGGCAGAGGAACGGGCGTTCCCAGGATGTTCTCGAGCACCCATTTGCCCCGTTTGACCGGTGAAGTCCGGTTCACCGCCGAGGTCACCGTCAGGATACTGCCGTGTCCGAGAAGCCCGCGCCGGGCGTCGTCCTCGATCGTCACGCGCCGGAACCGGCTGCCCCGGATATTGGGAATGCCGTAGTGGCGCGCCAGCCGTTCGTCGACGAACGTGTAGTCGGCGTCGAGCAGGTCGACGATGCTCCGATCTTCGCGAAGGATGCTCTCGAACAACATCTCCGTCTCACGGCGAAACGCGGTCTGCAGGTTGCCGTCGAAATCGGGCGATGTCGGGTTGACCACCTCCAGTTGTCGGAGCAGGAGCCACTGCGCGGCGAAATTGTCCACCAGAGCACGCGACCGCTCGTCGGCCAGCATCCGGCGTACCTGCTCTTCCAGAACGCGGGGATCGGAGAGTGTCCCCGCGAGCGCGAGTTCGAGAAGCGTGTCGTCGGGAATGCTGCTCCAGAGGAAAAACGCGAGGCGCGTCGCCAGCTCGAAATCGTTCAGCCGGTAGATGCCGCCTTCCGCCAGGTCCTCCGGTTCGGACTCGAACCGGAAGATGAACTCCGGATCGACCAGGATGCGGGCCAGCGCGTATTGCACGCCGGTTTCAAATCCCCGGAGTTCCCGGCCGGCCTGGAAGAACTCCATGAGGGTCTCCATCGTCACGTCCGCCTCGTCGACGGGCCGCCTGAAGGCGTGGGCCGCGAGCCGGGCGAGGATCTCCGCGGCACAAACGCTCTCCTCGGCCGCACCATCGGGACGGCACGTGAACACCCGGCGGCGGCTCGGTGTGTCTCCCGGGCCGGTGGCGCCGAACGGTCCGAAGACCGAAACGTTCGAGATACCGGGATTGATGGCCAGTTCGGCGTAAAGGTCGTCGGCGCCGGTCGCAATCCGCGCGGAGACGACTCCGACTCCGATCGTTTGCGGTCCGGCGTCCACTCGGAGCCGGATCGGCTGCGGCGTACCGGGCCCGACGAGGAGAACCCGTTCGCCGTTGATGCTGATCTCGATTTCTTCACTCCCGCCGGTCGAGGTCTGCCCGAAGCCGACGCCGGTGCGTCCGATCGAAAACTCGTATTCGCCATCGAGGGGGAACACGTGTTCAAACTCGAGTCCCCCGCGCGTGCCGAGGCCCAACCCCTCGATGTGGCGGTCCTGCGAAAGCCCGCGAACCGGACGATAGGTGGTCCGCGCCGGGCTCGTCGTCGGGTCGCCCACCGCCAGGCGGCTGATCTTCGCAGCCGAGGAAATGTAGGCCTGCATCAGGGCCGGCGATACGGACAGAACGTTGGCGATGTTGTCGAAGCCCTCGCTCGAATCGTCGCCCGGGAACAATGTCGTGGCGTCGACCGGGAGGTCGAGCAGGTCGCGGACGGCATTGGCATATTCGGTCCGGTTGAGGCGATGGAGCAGGGGCGCACCTGGACTCGGAGCCATCGCCGCGGCCGTGTCGAGCGCGTCTTCGATCTGTCGTTGGAGCCGGTCGAGGTCCGCCCTTTCCGGACGCGGAGCTCCGGCGGGCGGCATCATCCCGGTCCCGACCTTGCGAACCACGCGCTCCCAGGTCTCCGCGTCGGTGGCCACGCGATCGAGATCGAGCGTATCCAAGGCGAGTCCGGCAGTCTCGATCCGCTGGTTGTGGCAGGTGATGCAGTAGCGGTCGAGCAACGCCTGGGGCTCGAACGCTGGCGTCTGCGCAGCCGAGACACCGGCGAATCCGAAAAGGGCTGAAGCCACTCGGACGAAGCGGCCGGTTCTGGACGCGGAAACCACGCTACTCCTCGACTCTTCCGGCCGTTCCCATCAGCTCTTCGAGCAGGGCGATGGTCTCCGGCTTGCGCTCCGCGCCCACGGCCGCCAGGAAGACGCCTTCGGCCCATCGTATCGCCGTCCGTCCTTCGCGATCCACGACGTCGAGGTCGGCGCCTTCGGAGACCAGAATACGGATGATGTCGTTCGAGCCCCGATTGACGGCTCCCAACAAGGCCGAGAGGCCCATCGAGTTGGCCGTGTTCACGTCGTTGCCGAGTTCGAGGCACATCCGGACCGCCTCGATCAACGCTTCGGGTGACTCGGTGTATGTCTGGGCCACCACCCAGTTGACGCCCGACGCCGCCATCAGGGGTGTAGTTCCGGCAAAGGTCGTCATGTTGGGATCCGCTCCGTTTTCCAGGAGCAACCGCATCGTCGTCGTGTCGCCCGACAATGCCGCCCTGAGGAACGGGGTCTGGCCGGTGAAATCCACCCACGACACGTCGTTCAGTGAATACAGCCAGCGGCGGCTCGGCGGCACTTCGCGCGTCCGCGCGTTCACGTCGGCCCCCACGTCGAGCAGGGTCCGGATGAGGTCCAGGATCGGCTCCCGCTCGACTCCGTTGTCGCTGGGGTCATCCTCGGCCCGGTTGTTCATGTCGAGGTTGCGGTATTCGACGGCGGCCCACAGCGGGCTGCGCCCCCAGAAATCGTCCGCGTTCGGGTCCGCTCCGCTTTCGATCAGCAGTCGGGCGACGTCCAGGCGGTTGTTGAGGATCGCCATCAAGAGCGGCCGAATGTCGTTGGCCTCGGCCAGTTCGATGTCGGCCCCCGCGTCGACGAGGAGACGCGCTTCCTCGATCCGGCCGTCTCTCGCCGCGTAGAGCAGCGGCGTCATGCCGCCCGTGGCCGCGTCACGCCGCCCACGATCGGGAAGGCCTCCGCGATTGATCCCCACTCCTTCGGACCCGCAGCCGGTTCCCTTGCAGGGCGGGGTGAAGTCCGGCGCGGGACCGATTCGGGTCCGCGCATCCGGCGCGGCGCCGTTCTCGA
>CAZTTI010000265.1:0-5333 GCA_964615925.1 uncultured Solibacteraceae bacterium | reverse complement strand
GCCCCACCGGAACTCGTTGAGCACGGTCGGGGAAAGCGTCGCGGTCCACTGCGCGCTGTAGAGATCCGGCCGCCGGGCGACTTCGCCGAAGTACCCGTCGGGATAGGAGGGAAGCCCGGTCTGGCCGGTGACGCCCCAGTTATCCTCGCGCGTCATCGAATACGACACCTTGTTGTCGTCGTTGATCTGGTAGTCGATCCGGACCGTCAGATGGTCGCGGTTCGTGGTCTGCGTCGAGCCGGTGGCGCCATCGGTCCCGCGCTGTGTGCGGAGCCAGCGGAATCCGGCGGTGTTGAGGCCGTCGCCCTCGGTCCAGTCGTTGGGCAGGGGCATCCGGGTCAGGTACTGCGACGCGACCCAGGTCTGGTCGATCGAGGTGCGCAGCGGATCGTTCACGTCGCTGAACACGTTGAACGACCGCAATCCAGCCGGATTGAGGATATTCCCGTTCAGGTCCACCGACGGCGAACCCGACAAGGCGTCTCCGTTCTGCTGGCCCTCGATGTACCGGAAGATGCCCTGGCGGGCTTGCTGGGTCAGGACCGTCGAGACGACCTCGGTCTTCTCGACGTAGCGCTGGCCGTCATACAGGACGAAGAAGAACGCCTTGTTCGGAACGATCGGACCCCCGAGGCGGCCGCCGAACTGGTTGCGGTTCTCGAACTCCTTCTCGCCGCCGACCAGGTTCGTAAACCATTCGTTCGAGCTGAGCGCGGAGTTGTTGTTCTGATAGAAGAGCGCTCCGTGGAACTCGTTGGTTCCCGAGCGCGTCTGCATGCGGACCTGTCCGGAGCCGCGGCCCATGGCCGCGTCGGCGGTGGTCACGTTGACCTGGACTTCTTCCACCAGGTCGGGACTGGTGAACGTGGCCGAGTAGGCCCCGTTCCAGTCGAGGTAGCGGCCGTCGCCGGTGGGCAGGCCATCACGGGTGGTGTTGATCTGGCTCTGGCGCATCCCGCCGTAGTTCTGCGAGAACGTGCCGTCGACCACGGCGCCGGGAATCAGGGCCGCCAGGTCCAGCACATTGCGGCTGAACGTCGGCAGATCGGCCACTTCGGATTGGGTCAGCACGGCGCCGACCGAAGCCGAGTTCTGGCGGAGCAACTGGTCGGCCTGCGCGACGACTTCAACCTCGGTCGCGACCGTCCCGACCTGGAGCGTGAAGTTGTAGCGGACGTCCGAACCGGCGCTCAGCGTCACGCCTTCATAAATCTGTGTTTGGAATCCGGGGAGTTCAGCCTGGATCGTATACGTTCCGGGCTGGAGACTCGGGATGCGGTACGTCCCGGTTTCGTTGGTAATTCGAAGGGTTGCGATACCCGTGTTCACGTTCGTGGCCGTGACGTCGACTCCGGGGATCAGTGCCCCGGTCGCGTCCGCGACCGTGCCGCCGACGGTTGCCGTTGTCTGGGCGAAGACGACGCCCGGAATCAGACAAACAAGCAGAACCGCTGAGGCGACGAAAGATCGTCTCATGGTTTCCTCCAGTTATTCATACATCCTGAGGATGTAGACATTCCGGCCAACTCTTGGTTGGGGCGTTACGCTTGCGATTCCGTCAGTTACGGCTCGCTGCCCTCCGGCCGGAGCGCCTTTCTCCTGGGGTGTATATCATGCAAAGCGCTTACGACTCCAGATATATCTATAACAATCTTTTACAATCTCTTGCTTTTATGAACGCGCAAGGAAGGCCAGGTGCGTCTGTAAGCGGACACGGGTGTGTGTGCGGGTCAGGGGCGGGCGGTGTGGAGTGTCGGTCGGGGTTCGAGCGGCAGCGGGACGGAAGAGACGAGTCCCCGGCCTTCGTGAATCGTGATCAACTGGTTCGGGCCCACTCCGTCGACCTGATCGACGATGCCGCTCGGCCACCGGACCTCGAGATCGACGACGTCCGCGCCTCCCAGGCCGAAGTGGATCCGCGGGTCCCTTTGCGCGAGGTAGCTCGATCCCGCCCGGATCCGCCGGGACGAGACCTTGCCGTCAAACGACGCACGAACACGAGCGCCGACGCCCTTACGGTTGCTCTGGTTCCCGACCAGAGACACGACCAGAGCGCCCCCGGCGCCCGTGGTTTCATTCCGCAGCACGTCCGCCCTCTGGCCGTTGTTCACGACCACCAGGTCGAGGTTCCCGTCGTTGTCGATATCGCCCGACGCGAGCGCCCGGCTGACGTCCCGGTCGCGGAACCCCGGCCCGGCCTCCGGCCCGACGTCCTGAAACTGTCCCGTGCCGTCGTTTTCGAGCAGGAGGTTCGGCTGGCCATGGCTGGTCGTATCGCGGAAATACTCAACGTTGTCGAGGACGTCGCCGTTGGCGACCGCCAGGTCGAGGTCTCCGTCGTTGTCGAAGTCGAGGAAGGTCGTGCCGAAACCGACGTAGGGCAGCGTGGCCTCGGCGACGCCGCTCTCGATGGTCACATCGGTGAACATTCACCGCCCCATGTTGCGGTACAGGCTGTGGGTCTGGCGGTCCAGGTTCGTCACGAAGAGGTCGGGCCGCCCGTCTCCATCGATGTCTCCTGCCGTGGTTCCCATCCCGGCCAAAGGCTGTCCTCCGGGCCCGACGGCGACTCCCGCCAGCAGGGCCATTTCCTCGAACGTGCCATCCCCACGGTTCCGGAAAAGGAAATTCGGGACCGAATCGTTGGCCACGTAGATGTCGTCCCATCCGTCGTTGTCCACGTCGGTGAACACGACGCCGAGACCGAAGGCCGCCAGGCGGCCGATCTCCGACGTCTGGCTGATGTCGGTGAACGTTCCGTCCCCGGCGTTCAGGAACAACAGGTCGGCTTCGGGATCGTAGACGTTGGGGTGACAATAGGTTCGGATCCCGCGCGTGTGATCCCCGCAGAACCGGTCGTCGTCCATGGAGAACGCCAGGTAATTCGCGACGTACAAATCGACGGTCCCGTTGTTGTCTATGTCGGCGAACGCGCAACTGGTGCCCCACCGGTCCGATCCCACGCCTGCCGACACGGTGACGTCCTCGAAAGTCCCGTCGCCGAGGTTCCTGTAAAGAATGTTCCGCCCGACGCCGGTCAGGTAGACGTCCACCCACCCGTCGTTGTCCACGTCGCCCGCGCACGCCCCCATCCCATAGATGCGGTCGTCGATGCCCGATCCGGCGGTCCGGTCGGTAAAAGTCCCGTCCCCGTCGTTGACGAACAAACGGTGGTGAAGCGCCTCATCCCGAACTGCCCGTGTGTCCAGGTGTCCGCTGTTCACGAAGAGGAGGTCGACCCAGGAGTCGTTGTTGACGTCGAGGACGACGACTCCGCCGCCCATCGTCTCGGGAAGGCGTTTTTCAGGACTCGCTCCGTTCTCATGAACGAATGTGATGCCGGCCTCGGCGCTGATCTCGCGGAACCGCGGCTTGGTCTCCTGAGCGGCGAGGGGAACCGCTGCCGCCACGGCGATCCAGACGAGGAGTGGGAGCTGATGGGTCATGGCGCCACCCTCTCTGAACGTTCTTCACGTGCCGCTTCCGCGCCATGGCTGGCGCTCGCGCCAGTATCTCCGACCAGGGCATATTCGCGTTCGAGGTGCCGGTGGACTGTGGAGTACTCCACCAGTTCCCACTCGAGCAGATCGCGAAAGACGGCGATGGAGTCCTCGTGCCGGCCGGCCTGGCTCAGGACGAGGCCCAGGCTGAACCGCAGATCCGGGACTTCCGGGAGATCGCGCGACGCTTGCTCGAGCAGCGCGACGGCCCGGCCGGTGTCGCCGGCAAAGAGATGAACCATTGCCGCGCTCTGGACGGCATGGATTTCCCGGTCCCGGTGGTCCTGCTTCTGATACGCGGTTTCGAGCCGCCGGTACTCTTCCAATTCGCGCCGGCCTGCCTCACGGTCTCCCGAGCGGACGAGCGCGCGCCCGAGAACATACCGCGCCCGGCGATTCCCGGCGTCGAGCGACACGGCCTCGCGCGCCGCCCGGACGGCATCGGGAATCCGGCCGAGCATGAGATAAGCTCCCGCGGCTCCCGTGTGCGCGTCCACGTTGCCCGGCAACACCTCGCGCGCCTGGTTGTATTGGTCCAGCGCCTTTTCGGGCGCGTTCGTCCGGCGGTGGAGGTCGCCCAATGCGACCCGCGTGCCCGGCCGGGGGTCCCGGGCCAGCGACTCGATGTAAGAGGCCCGTGCCGCATCGTAGTCCACCAGCGTCGTCGCGAAGTCGCCGATGCGACGAAAGATCGTCGCGCGATCCACGGGCCCGTCGAGGGTGCTGGCGCGCTCCATGGCCCTCCGGGCGTCGCCGGCGCGGCCCGACGCGGCATAGAGCTCGGAAAGCGCGACGTGTGCGGCCTGGGTTCGGGATCCCCCCCGACCCGGGCGTTGGCCGATGGCCCGGTCCACTTCCCCGAGCGCGCGGCCGGCCTCGTCAGGAAGGTTGGCGGTGAGGTAGACGTCGGCGACGTCCAGGAGCGCTTCGACGTTTCCGGGGTCGATTGTGATCGCCCGGTCGAGTTCTGCGAGCGCGTCGCCCCATCGCGACAGCCGGAAGTAGGCGACGCCGAGCAGGCGCCGGGCTTCGCTGGAATCGAAGCGGTCGAGGCCGGCTTCGAGCGCGGCAGCGGCGGCCTGGACCTCGCCGCTTTCGAGGAGTGCACGGGCGGCCCGGAGATCTTCCCCCGCGTCACTTTGCGCGGGCGCACGTTTGGTGGAACCGGGAACCCCGGCATTCGCATGCTCCGACGCCAAGCTTGCCATCAGCCCGACGTGCAGAGTGAGAGCAAGAATGGCACTCCGTACCCACATCGCGTGAAGGTCAATCCTCAAAAAACGGACGAAAGTTGGCCGATTATAGCCACAGGGTCGAGGGGTGAAGCAAGGATCGTCGATCGAAGGCGAGGAAACAGGGTACGGCTATTGGGCGATCGCGGCCTCGATCTGCCCGCGCAGGCGTTGGAGGGTCTCGCTCGCGGGCCCTTCGGGGTTGCGGTCGAGATAGGTCGAAACCTGCTCGAGAGCGTCGGTATAACGGAACTGCCGGGTGTAGACGTTGATGAGGGCCAGCCGGGCGTCGTCGTGCTCGGGATCGAGGTCGAGAGCCGTCTTGAGCGATGTTTCCGAATCGGCGTACTGTTCCAGGCGGTATTGGGTGGCTCCGAGATTGTGGTGGGTCTTGGCGACATTGGGATCCCGGCGGATCGACTGCCGGAGGAGATCGACGGCTTCCAGAAAGAGTCCGGCGGCCTCGGGGAATTTCCCCGCGCGGTACTGTTCCTCGGCCTGGACGTAGCGGAGCGTACCCAGGCTCAACAGCGGCCGGGCCGATGCGGGGCTCAGCTCGCTGGCCTTCTCGAGCACGTCCTCGGCTTCGGGGAGCCGTCCG
>CAZTTI010000264.1:0-2600 GCA_964615925.1 uncultured Solibacteraceae bacterium | reverse complement strand
ACATCGAGCACCCGCGCTCCGGCGCCCGCGCGGCAGTTGTCGCCGACGAGATCGGTCATCCGGGTCGCCGCCTCGGCCAGCGAGCTGCCGTCGGCCGGGTCCGGCCAGTACCCGGCGTGGATTGCCGTTCGTCGGATCGGTCCCCCGTAGAGCAGATTGGTCGTATCGGCGTACTGGTCGTACATGCCGCCGACCGAGGCGGAGGTCGGGTGGACTGATGCCATGTGCGGTGTGGCCTTTCGATGGATGGGCGGGCAGTGACGACGGCTAGACGTGGGCGTGGACGGCGGCCTTGCAGACGGCCTCGACCAGTGCGGCCTGGTGCAGGGAGTCTTCGGTCCAGCGCCGATTATCCTTCTCGCCCAAGGTGGCTCGGCAGAACAGTCGGATGATGTTGGCGAACTGATCGTCCGCCGGGAGCGTGAGAACTTCGAGGTGGTCCTGCCGATCGATCCGCAGCGTCGGCTGATAGCCGGGCGGGGGAGTGAACGCGCGATCCAGGGACAGCCGGCCGTCGCTGCCGTGGATTTCGTAACTCGAACAGTACGAATGCTCCATACCGAACACGAGGTGAGCGGTGACCCCGTCGGCTGTGCCGAGCAGGGCGCTCCCACTGACCGTCACACCGCGTTTCCGGTCCACGCGCACGCTCGCTCCGAGCACCTCGACGGTGGGGCCGAGGTAGTGCAGCGCGGTTCGAATCGGGTAGACGCCGATATCGAGCAGTGCACCGCCTCCGACATCGGCGCGGTACCGGATATCGGACGGCGGTTTCGGCGGAATGGTGAATCGGGCGCTCAGCGTGCGAATCGTGCCAATCGTGCCGGCGGCGAGCTCCGCGGCGACCCGGGCGTGCTGACTGTGATGGAGGAACATGAAGTTCTCCAACAGCACTAGCTCGCGATCCGCGGCGAGCTGCACGAGGCTCTCGGTCTGCTTGCGGTCGGCGGTGAGCGGCTTCTCCGCCAGCACGTGTTTGCCTGCCAGTAGCGCCTTTTCGATCCATTCCGCGTGCAGCAGCGCGGGTAGCGGGATATACACCGCGTCGATGTCGGCCCGCTTTAGCAATTCGCCGTAGCCGAGTACGGACTCGCCGCCGAATCGTTCGGTGAAGCGGCGGGCCTTGTCAAGATCGCGGCTGGCGATGGCCGCGACCTGGATTCCGGGATCGGCCGCCAATGCGGGAAGTGTTCGGCGCCAGGCGATATCGGCGCATCCCAGAACACCGAATCGGATCGCACGCGTCATCGTCGCCAACTCCCTAACGCTTGCTGGCGCTCGTCGCGGGTCGATAGTGCGGCAGCAGTCCGTGCTCGAGGGCCTGCGCCAAAGTCGGCGCGGCGGCATCCTTGTCGGAGCGGATCGGTGGACCGTCGAGCTCCCACGGAATGCTCAGCTCCGGATCCAGCGCCTGGATGTCGATCATTGTTCCCGGCACGTACTCCTCCGAACACAGGTAGTTCATGCAGGTGTCATCGGTCAACGCCAGAAAGGCGTGGCCGAGACCGTCGGCGAGGTACACACCGACCCCGGATCCCGCCTCCTGCAACGTCGTATCGAACTGTCCGAAGGTGGGCGAGCCCACGCGGAGATCGACCACGACATCCATAGCCGCGCCCTGCACACATGTGACGAGCTTGGCCTGACCCGGCGGGACCTGTGTTCCGTGAATTCCGCGCAGCGTGTTGCGTCGCGACACCGAGTAGTTGACCTGCCGAATCACGAAGGGGTGTTGGCTCTTTCGAACCAGCTCGCTCATCCGTATGGCTTCGAAGAACGTGCCGCGCCGGTCGAAGAGATGCGTGGGCTTGATCCGGTAGGCGTCCAGCACCGACATCTCCTCGATACCGCTCACATCGTCCACAGTTACTCCCTCACTTCGACGGAGACGGTCTGCGACCGGTCCATTTCGATATACCCCACAAGGCAACTCAGCAGACATCGTGCCGCCACATTGACCAGATTGCCGAATCGCACGAATCTGGCCAGCTGTTTGAGCGTCATCCAGCAGTAGTCGATAGGCACCTCGAGCTCGAAGTGCTCACCGACATCGACCACCAAATAACGGTTTTCCGCGTTGAGAAAGCGACCGCCCTCCTCCGAATGCACGACATCGACGAGGATCTCGTCGACGGCGGCCTGTTGCAGTACATCCAGAAATCGCGGCAGGCGCTCGGCCGGCAGCCCGGCATAATTCGCCGGGATGCAGGCGACCGTCGGCCCGATCTCCACGATGTCTCGCGTACCCGCCTCGGTCTGGGCGTGCATGAGCACATGGAAGACATCATTGATACGGCGAACGATGAATCCTATCACGCCGCGATCGACCGGCTCCAGCATCGGCTGCGCCCATTGAGCCACCTCTCGATCGGTGGTCGAGACGTCCACCCCGACGATCGAGAAATACCGGCCCTCGTCGTGGATGATCCGGCCGTCGGTCCGATGCCAATGCGGAACCTCCGACAATGCCACCGGACGCTGCGACAAATGGTATCGAGCTTTCGCCTCGCTAAGCCAGCTCAGGACATCCTCGAAGGGCAACAGTGGCGGACCCTCGAACGGACAGTGCGGCGCGATGGGCCCGGGCAGCACGTAGGGCA
>CAZTTI010000263.1:0-2851 GCA_964615925.1 uncultured Solibacteraceae bacterium | reverse complement strand
ATCCCGCCCGACGCATACCAGGACATCCTCGTTGCGGGCGAGTTGAACATGCGGGTGTCGACCCTGTTCGACGGAACCGAGATCCGCGTGTCGATTTTCGAATCCACGCCGGCCAAGACCGACCATCGAACGCGGCCGACCGATGTCGATGAGTTCGTGTACGTCCTGAGCGGCAAGCTTATCCTCACCGAGCCGGACGGAACCGTTCACGAATTCACGCCGGGCGACGCGCTGGTCCTGCCGATCGGGTACACCGGGACGTGGGAGATGCAGGGAAACTACCGGGAGCTGGTCGTGCTGGCGAAGACGCCGTAGTCCATTCTGGAGTTGTCCGGATTCGGCTAGCTCGAAGGCTGGCCTAATAAGAACGCGAACATCGAAGTTACGGAAGCAGGTCTGAAACGCGAAGCGCAACTTTCCCAAAGGCCTGGATCGTCACCGTGCCTCCCGGGCCCACGGCCTCGACCGTCCGGTACCCGTCGCCCTCCGGATTTCGGAAAATCCGGATCTGGTCCGTTGTCCGGTCCGCGATCCAGTATTCCTTGATTCCGGCGATGGCGTAGAGTGGGGCTTTGACGCCGCAATCGAACGCCAGCGTCGACTCGGAGACTTCGACGACCAGAATGACCTCATCCGGAGTGGGGTGGGCGCCCACGTACCGGTCATCCCGGGGCACGACAACGGCGATATCCGGCTCCGGCTCGTTGAACTCGTCGATGTGCACGGGAAGCTGGACGCGAACCATCGCGCGGATTCCCAAGGCATTCTTGAGGACCGAATCAAAGGCGTAAACGGTGGCCGCGTGGCGCGGACCCTTCGGACTCATCTCGACAACCTGTCCGTCGATGAGTTCGACCCGATCATTCGCGCCCAGGATGCCCACTTCAGCCATCTTGTAGTAGTCCCGGGTCGGAAATCGCTTTCGGGTGATTTCTGAATGCATGGCCAAGCCTCGTGTGAACTTTTGTGCGCAGGATATCGCATTCAACGAGCGACAGCACGTGGAACGCCAGACCCCTCCGAGGACGCCAGGATCCATCGCCTCCGGCACCCGACGGTTTCGAGATTGTCCGGAAGGTGGCGATATTGTCTCTCGTTTGGTCGCGGTTCCGACGAAGTCCACTCTCAAGCACCGCCCGTCGCTGACGCGCTGGACGCGGGAGCGGCTCTGGACAGAGGTCAGGTGCGGCCGATCCCGGATTCATGACCCGTGGATTCCTCAGTCAACGTCCTCCAGTCCTCCACGGTAGACCTCGTCGACGGCAAGATTGACGCCGACGGAAGCGATGTCCACTGAAGCTCCGGTCGCCGCTTCCGTCCTCTCCCAATCGCCCTGGTCGTCTCGCCGACGGTGAACCGTCAGGCGGGCTTCCCGGTGAGAGACGATAAGAATCTCCCGAACGGTTCGGAGGCTCTTGCAGTGCCGCAGCTTCTCACCCCGGTCGTAGTCCTCCGTGGAAGGGCTGGTCACCTCGACAAGCAGGATGGGATTCGTGACGGCGATGGAGTCGTCGCTTGCGCGCAGAGTCGGACCGCAAACGACGGCCGCGTCCGGATACGTCGTGAGACCTGTCGCTGTTCGGACTCGCAGGTCCGATGTGAAGACGCGGCACGCTGCGGGTATGCCCGTACCCAACAACCGAATAACGGCCGCGGCAAGCGCGGCGTGATCCGGTGTGCCGCCGCTCATCGCGTATATCTCGCCGTCGAGATACTCGTGACGGATCGCGCTTTGATCTTCCAGCGCCAAGTACTCCGTGTACGTATAGTGGACGTGTCTTGGGGAGGACATCGATGAAAGTCTAGCAGCTTTCAGCCGGCAGCGATCAGCTCCGAGGCTCAAGCAACTTGACACGGATGCTGACGCCCCACCGCGCGGGCTCTTCGCGGTCACGCGCGAGGAAAATGAGTATTTGTTGGCAGGGGGCGTCGGTCTTCGAGGTGAGCCAGCCGTTGTCGTTGTACCGGGTATGACTACGGCATGGACGCGACGATGAACCGTGGTGGAATTTGGGAATCGCGGCGGGTTGTAGTGTCCTTCCGTGCGCCGGGTACCCGACGAGGCCGTGCGCCACGTCTTGCACGGTTACGTAATCACCGGACTTTACGCACCTTTCGTAACGACCTCACCAGAGCCGGATTTTCTGCCACAGGCTGCTAATCTACAATCACATTGAGCGCCTGCCGGGCAAGCGACCGCACGTCCCTCATCCGCATATCCTGAACCAGCACGCTGGCTGGAAGTGATTGGTCGACCTTCCGTATCGCCTGGGAGAGATTCTTGAGGGCCGAGAATCCTTCTTCTGTGAGCTCAGCCGGACAGCTCCCAGATTCCAACGCGTCGGATATTCCGGTATCGTCAAACGTCTGCGATACCTGCTCACTAAAGGACGAGACAACAGGCCCGGAAGATGCAAGCCAGGCCTTCCGCTGAAAGTCCTCGTCACACAGTTCGCGAAGCGCAGAAATTAGCCGGTCCTTTGCGATCACTGACCGCTCCTTGGACGAATGATCAAGTCTGGATCGACCTTTTGCGGATTCGATCGGGAGCAGCCAATCTTAGCCATACAGCAGAGTCCGATTGTTAACGACGACGAGCCCCGTCGCCTGGTCGACGATCAGGACGGCCGATCCCCGCGTATCGGCCGTATTGTACGCAACCCGGTCGGTCGAGGCGGCGACCACCGCTCCCGTGTCCGAGGTCGAAAACTGTGTCGATGTCCGCCGTAACCTGGTGAGTTGCATCCGGCTGTTGAAGGCGTGGTCGAGCGTGTTCCTGGTGCCGATCGTCGGCCCCCGCGTCAGCATCGCGCCGGTGGCCTGATACATCAGCCTGCCGACAAGTGCGATC
>CAZTTI010000262.1:0-3925 GCA_964615925.1 uncultured Solibacteraceae bacterium | reverse complement strand
CGCTCGCTTTCGGGAATCGTCCCCCAGTCTTCGCTGGAGGAATACCGGAGGTAGTTGTCAGCGTTGAAGAGCCAGTAGCCCGTCGTCGTCCAGAGGATCTCGAGCTCGGCGATCTTGTCGTGGTTGATCCGCATCCGCGTGCCCAGGACGTGCGGATTATCCTCGTCAGTGACGATCGCCTCGGTGAATGTCTGGCACGTGTCCGTATCGTACAGGCTCCGGTGGTGATCGATCTCCATGGGCGTGTTGATGATGCCCGTGTTGATATCGGCAATTGCGATGTTCTCGATGTAGCCCACGCCCTGGGCCAGGGGCAATCCGGACCGATCACCCGAGGTCTGCGCGGCGATGTAGAGATCGACCGCGTTCTCGAGCCCGTCGCGCGTGCAGGAAATCTGGGCGAAGACGGCCGTCGGTGCGAGAAACACGCTGGCCAACACGATCCCCATGAACGTTGTGCGTTTCATCGTTCTCCTCCGCGGTGATGGTGAGACGCATTATATAAGACGGGAGGGCCCGGGGAGCGATTCGCGACGCATTCGTCCGGCAACGCCTCCAGAGTCGACGCAACGCCGCTCAGTGGTATGGCGCGGGTCTGCGGAAATCGCTGACCCTGGAGGACTATCGGTGTATCTCGTAATAGCACGATAGTGTTCAATCGTAAGATACAGCGCTCATGAACATCCACGGTCGACTCACCATGGTCTCTGTTCTACTTGACTCTTTCTGTTATTTTTATACCCTGATGTGGTATTAAATTAGCATGCATCCGGAACTCAGCCACAATGCGCTGTCGCGCCGAGAACGTCAGATCATGGAAATCGTCTACAAACGCGGCCGCGTTTCGGTCGGGGACGTTCACGGCGCCCTCGACGCTCCGACGAGCTATTCCACTGTTCGAACGCAGCTTCGCGTCCTCGAGCGGAAGGGATACCTCCGCCACGAAGAGGAGGGAGTGCGATACATCTATATGCCGACCGTACCTCGCCATGCCGCGAGAAAGACGGCGCTCAAGCAGTTGGTCGCGACGTTTTTCGACGGGTCGGTGGAGAACGTGGTCACGGCCCTGATCGGTGCGGAAGGACGCAACGTGTCCGATCACGAACTCGAGCGGATCGCCGAGATGGTTGATCGGGCCCGCCGGGAACGGTCGCGATGAGGCTCGAATCTCTTTTCATCGATGTGGTGGCCGTGTCGCTCGTCCTGGGCATGGCCCTTTTTGCTCTTCGGTTTCTCCGGGGTGCCTCCGCCTCCCAACGTCACATGGTACTGGCTGCCGCCCTGGCCGCCGCTCTGCTCTCGCCGCTGATCCGCGCCGTGAGTCCGTTCGAGTGGGCTCTCTTTGAACTGCAGTCGTCGGAAATTCCAGTGGAAGCGTCGATCCCGCTTGCGGATCCGGACCCCGATCGAGCGTCCCCAACCGGAGCGGTGTCGCCCATGTCATGGCTTTGGGTCGCGTGGATCGGAGGACTTTCTATTCACCTGGCTTGGCTCGTTGCCGGTTTCATCCGCCTGTCCATGATCGGCCGCCGTTGGGAGGTGGCGACATCGACCGACGTGCTCGCCGTGGTCCGTGAGGTGGCCTGTTCATATGGAATCCGACGGATCCCGCGCATTCTTATGAAGGAAGGAAGGTCCCTGCTCGCGACCTGGGGTGTGTGGCGGGCGACGATCGCCGTGCCGGGTGACCTCGATTCGTGGAATGCCGACCACGTGCGTATCGCGATGGCCCACGAACTGGCGCACGTTCGCCGCCAGGACTGGGCCTTCCAGATCGTGGCCGAGCTGATGCGTGCGGTCTATTGGTTCAATCCGTTGATCTGGGTCTTCTGCCGGCGGCTTCGAACCGAAGCCGATCTGGCCGCCGACGACATGGCCCTCGGACTCCACGGCGATCCGGTTGATTTCGCGGCCGGCATCGTCGAACTGGTCCGTGAGCTCCGACCCAAGGAACGCTTCTTCTTCCCCGTGTTCCAGATGGCCGGTTCCGGCATCGAAAGGAGGATTGAAATGATGTTGAATCCAAGAACTTCCCGTGTTCGACCGACATCGAGGGCCTGGGTGGTGACCGCGTTGGTCGCAGCCTCGCTCACGGCCGTTGTGTCCTGTACGCGGATCCAGGCAACCTCCGCCACACTGCAGGCCGGAGAAACGCTGGTTTCCGGCTCGGTCGTCGACCCGACGGGAGCCCTTGTCCCCGGTGCCTTGATCGTCCTCGAGAATGAGACCTTTTCGTTCACGAAGATCTCCAGCGCCTCGGGACGGTACAGCTTCGAGGACGTGCCGGCCGGGGAATATGCGGCGACCGCGTCGCTGCCCGGATTCGAGGATCGACGGCGGGAAGGGATCGTCGTTCGTCCGGGCCAGCCGGTCGAGCAAAGCTTCCTGCTCGGTGTCGGAACGCAGAGCACGCAGGTGAGCATCAGGGTCCTCCCTTTCGCTGGAGAACCCGACGCGAACGAACCCGCCTCCACCGATGGTCGTATGCGCGTGTCCGCTGGCGTGTTTCCCGGGCGCATGGTCGAACAGGTCCAGCCCGTCTATCCCCAGTCGATGCGACGTGCGGGGATCGAGGGGACCGTCGTCCTCGAAGGCGTGATCGATACCAGCGGCCGGCCGGTGGGACTACGTGTCGTCGATGCCCCACATGTGGCTCTGGCCTTTGCGGCCATCGAGGCCGTTCGCCAGTGGCGTTACGAACCGACGCTTCTCAATGGGGCGCCGGTGGAGGCACAAAGCCAGTTCGTCCTGGACTTCGGCATCGCCCAGTAGGTCGGCTCTCGGCGCATTCCCCGATGGCCGCGGGCATCGGCTATCCGGGTCATTCCGTGTCCCAGCGCCCGGGCCGGTCCATGTCCGACCACGGGACAACGGTTCCGGCCGAGCGTTCCTGAAGGTCCTTTCCTCCGTAGACGACGTAACGTGTGACCGTTCGACTGGGGACGCTGGCACGAATCGTTTCCTCGAGGGATGGAAACGCCGAAAAGTAGTCGGCGGCGACGGTTTGACCCGACTTCGCTTCAATCGCGATCAGCGTTCCTGTCGTTTCGATGACGACATCGACCTCGGTTCCCTGACGATTGCGGAAGAACGAAAGGCTCGGCTGCAGACCGCGATGGGTCCGCGCCTTGAGGATTTCCGATGCTACCCAGGTTTCGAAGATCGTGCCGCGCAGGGGATGCTCGAGCAGTTGGCCGGGATTCGTGATGCCGAGCAGGTAGCAGACGAGGCCGGTGTCTGCGAAGTGGAGCTTGGGCGTCTTGACCAGTCGCTTGGAGACGTTTGCGTGCAATGGCGGAAGGCGCCACGCCACGTATCCTGCCTCCAGGACCGAGAGCCAGGCTCGCGCCGTGGGGTGAGTGACGCCGGCGTCGGCTCCGAGCGCGGACAGGTTCACCAACTGTCCCACCCTGCCCGCCGCAAGCCTCATGAACGTCTGGAACGCCGCGAGGTCGCCAACCTTCAGAAGATTTCGGACATCGCGTTCGAGATACGTGGCGGCATAGGCGGCGTACCAATCCCGCGGCTCGATGCCGCGGTCGTACACGGGAGGGTAAGTCCCACGCCACAGCAGGTCGACAAGGCTCGGAGGTTCGGAGAACCGTCGGACTTCCTCGAGTTCGAGCGGCAACAGCTCGGCGAGTCCCGTCCTGCCGGCCAGCGATTGCCCGATCGACGCGATGAGCGAAAAGTTCGCCGAGCCCGTGAGGATGAAGCGGCCGGGGGCCGGATTTTCGTCGACCAGCGGTTGAATATAGGACAGAAGTTCCGGGGCGTGATGGATCTCGTCGAAGATTGCACCATCCGGGTACGCCGCCAGGAATCCTCGCGGGTCGCGGATGGCGAAATCTCGAACGTCGGGGAACTCGAGCGAGACGAAGGGTTTCTGATGAAAGACCCAACGGCACAACGTCGTCTTGCCCGA
>CAZTTI010000261.1:0-9158 GCA_964615925.1 uncultured Solibacteraceae bacterium | reverse complement strand
TGGCGCTCAAGCTGGCAAAACGCTATGCGGACAGTGGGGTGGACTTGCCGGACCTCATCGTGATGGCGATGGCGGCCCGACGGCAGGCACGGATCCTGACGTGGGACTTCCGGCACTTCCGAGCGGTTGTGTTACGCCGAGGACACCACTGGCCTCTGGTTGTCACCGAGGACGAGGTGCCTCGGCCGTAGCCGACCCGTTCCACTTGTGGGGCGGGGGAAGGTAGGATCTATCCATGTTTGCACTCCGTATGGCGTGGCGCGACGCGCGGGCGTCCCCGGGCCGGTTCGTCTTCGTCATCGTGGCCATTGCGGCGGGCGTCGCCGCCCTGAGCGGCGTCCGGGGATTCAACGAATCCGTCCGCTATACGCTCCTCGCCGAAGCCCGGACGCTCATGGCGGGCGATATCATGATCCGGCTCGAGGGCAGCCCCACGCCCGAAGAGCTCGAGTTGCTCGGCGAACTCTCCCGGCGCGGCATGGACGTGACCCAGGTCACCGAAACCGTTTCGATGTCCTCGTCCGCTGCCGAAGCGACGCCCCTGCTCAGCTCGATCAAGGCCGCCGACCTTTCGGAGTATCCGTATTACGGCGATCTGGTCCTGGAACCGCCGGTCGCCTCGCTCGCCGGCGACGCCGTGGCCGTCTCTTCCGACCTGCTCCTGCGCCTCTCCGTCGACATCGGAGACCGGATCGAAGTGGGTGCCGGCGAATTTCGAATCGTCGCGCTTTCCGTCAGCGAACCCGACCGCATGACGACGGGTTTCACGCTCGGTCCGCGAGTCCTCATGAGCCGGGCCGGGTTCAGCCGTGCGGGCCTGGACGTTCCCGGCAGCCGTCGGACCGAGCGCTTTCTGGTCCGGCTTCCCGAGGGAGTATCTCCCGACGACGCACGGCGCGATCTGGAGTCCACTTTCGGCCGGCGCGCGCGGATCACCGACTACCGGCAGGCCAACCGGACACTGGCCCGGGGCCTGGATCGCGCGACGACGTTCCTGAGCCTGGTCAGCCTCGTGGCCCTCATTGTCGGAGGCCTTGGAGTGGCGACGTCCGTCGCGGCTCACCTTCGCCAGAAGATGGACGCGATCGCGATGATCAAATGCGTCGGCGGCCGCAACCGGCAGATCATGGCCACGTTCCTGGTCCAGGCCCTGCTGCTCGGACTGGTCGGCAGTCTCCTCGGCGTGGCCCTCGGTTTCGGTGTCCAGGCCGTGTTCCCCCTCTTTCTCGCCGAATATTTCGACGTCGATGTCCGTTTCGTATTCTCGATGGCTCCCGTGGTTCAGGGGATGCTGGCCGGGGTGTTGACGGCGCTGCTCTTCACGATTCCACCGCTTCTCGGCGTGTCGCGCATCCGCCCGGCCCTGATCTTCCGCCGCGACATGAACGAAGGCGCGGTCGGACGGCGCGACTGGAGGCCGTATGCCGCGTCGGGCCTCATCGTTCTGGGCTTGTGGGCCATGGCCGTGTGGGTGGGAGACTCCTGGCGTGTCGGATCCATCTTCGCCGGCGGGCTCGTGGGAAGCGTGCTGGTGCTGGGGGTTTCCGGCTTCGTCTTTCTCTGGATGATCCAGCGCCTCAGTCGACGATTTGGCCGTCTCTGGCCTTCCTCGCTCCGTCACGGCGTGGCCAACCTCTACCGGCCCGGAACGCATATGGTCGCAACGCTCGCGGCGCTCGCCATCGGGGTGATGTTCACCCTCACGGTCCAGCTCCTCCAGACGACGCTGGTCGAGCAGCTGACCACGAGCGCGCCTCCGGACATGCCGAACGTGTACATGATCAACATCACGGACACCGAACGCGAGGGGCTCTCCCGGCTGATCGAAGGATACGAGGGCGTCATCGATCCCGGATCCTTGTCTCCGGCCGTTGCGGGCTTGCTTTCCTCGGTGCGCGGCGTGCCCGTCGAAGACATGCGTTGGGGTCCGGGACAGCGGCGCTACTGGCGGACCCAGTTTCAGTTGACGTGGTCGGACGAACCTCCTCCGGCAACCGAGATCCTCGATGGGACGTGGTGGGATCCGGGGACCAACGAAGCGCTGGTTTCGGTGGAGGAGTCGGCAGCCGGGATCCTCGATCTCTCTCCCGGGGACGCGATCGCCTGGGAGGTCAACGGCCGCGTCACGGGGGCGACCGTCGCCAACATCCGACGAACCGACCAGACGCGCGCCGGCGCCAACAACCAGTTCATCCTCACTCCAGGGACCCTCGACGACTACCCTGGCATCTACTACGGTGCCTTGCGCGTCGAATCCGCGGCCGTCGGCGGGCTCCAGCGTGCCGTTTTCGATGTGTATCCGTCGGTCACCGTCGTCAACGCCGCCGATATCGTCGACGTCGTCCAGCAAATGGTCGGGCGGATCAGCCTCGTCGTGCGGTTCGTCGCCGGCTTCGCAATCCTCGGAGGGACCATCATCCTGGCGTCGACGATCGCCGGCACGCGTTACCGGCGGATTCGCGAGGCCGCCGTCCTCAAGACCGTCGGCGCACGGCGCTGGCTCGTCGTCCGGATCTTCTCGGTCGAGTTCATGATCATCGGATTCCTGGCGGGGACGATCGGGGCGTTGCTGGCCGCGGCTTTCTCCTCCTATCTGGTGAGCGAACTGATGGACGGCGTCTACGTCGTCGATCCGGTGCCCCTCATCATCGCCGTCGTTCTGACGACGCTGCTCGCCGTGGTCACCGGATGGGCTGCCAGCTATCGCATGCTTGGGCAGAAGCCCCTCGAGGTGTTGCGCCGCGCGGATTCGTGATCGCTGTTACAGGTGCGCGGCGACGCGCCCGAGGGCCTCGGCGAGCACGTCGGGTCGGGCGACCACGGCATGCACCAGGTGGGTTCCTTCGATATCGTAGAAAAATCCGGGATGCACGAGGATGTTCTCGTCTTCCAGGAGTTCGAGCGCAAGGTCTTCCTCCTCGACGTCGCGTCGAACCGGCACGACGATGTGAAATCCGCCTTTCGGAGCGACCCCCGCCCGGGGGCCGAGCGCGCCGATCGCCACGCGCATTCGCTCGCGCATCGATCGGCGATACTCCTTGAGGAAGTCGCCTCCCCGTTCGAAGAGCCGCGGCAGGGCGAACTGGGCCGGTTCGCTGACGGGGAGAAACGCGTCGGCGATCATTTCGAGTGTCTTCATCGATCGTCCCACGTGTTCCGCGTCCCCGGAGACGGCCATCCAGCCGATCTTCAGCCCGGGAAGCGCCAGCATCTTTGAAATCCCGTTCAAGGTGAAGACCAGCGGGGCGTCGGTCATCGCCGGGCGCGCGTGCTCCACGCCCTCGTCCAGGAACTCCCGGAAGACCTCATCGGAGATGATGGCCAGGGAGTGGCGCCGCGCGATCCGGGCGAGTTCTTCGACCTCCTCGCGTGTCGCGACCGCGCCCGTGGGATTGTGCGGGGAGATCAGGACGATGGCACGCGTCCGCCGGTGGATCTGGCGCTCGAGGTGATCCAGGTCGATCGACCAGGATCGTTGTTCGTCGAGCCGGTAAGGGCGGACCTCGATGTCGGCGAGCCGGGCGATGTAATCGAACAGCGGATAGGATGGTTGCGGACAGAGGACGTGATCGCCCGCTTCGGAGAGGAGCTTGAACGCGTACCAGTACGAAACACTCGTTCCGGGGGTGACCATGACCTGATCGGGAGGGATCCTCTCGTATGAAGAGATGGCTTCACGGGCCACCACCTGTCCGAGCGAGTCCGGACGGTAAACCCGGGCGGCGCGAAGGCCTTCCGCCATGGCCTCACGCAGGATGTCCTCGGGGAACAGGATCCCGGCCTCGCTGACGTTGCCGTCCACGAGGTCGAGGATCCGCGCACCCTGGCTTCGGAACTCGCCGAGCCGTTCGTAGAGGCGGTTCGTTGCGCCCGGGAAGTCTTCGGTGAGGCCCGAGAAGCGCACGGCCGGGTGTTTTCCGGGGTCAGGCAAAATCCCGGACCGCAGGAAAGCCCGGGATCGATTCGGCGGCGATGACGGAACGGATGATGGCCCGGGCAAGCACCTCGGCCGCCAGGGCGCCGACCGCGCCGAGATTGGCGGACTCCTCGCGAGTCCCGGTAGCGAGAGCGAAAACGGTGTCGCCGTCCGAAGGCGTGTGGGCGGGATAGATCGTCCGCGCGAGGGCATCCTGGGCCATCTGGGCGACCTTCGTCATCTGTGTCTTGGTGAACGAAGCGTTCGTGGCGACCAGCCCGATGGTCGTGTTCTCGGCGACGGCGATGGTCTTGTCGATCTCGAGGCTCGCCATCCGGCGCGTGTCGAGGAATCCCGTCCCGTCGTCATTGCGGGCTCCGGCGACGATCCGCCCGTTCGACGGGTCGACGATGTTCCCGACGGCGTTGACGGCCACGATCGCGCCGACGACGAGGCCTTCGGGCGTGGTGAAGCTCGCGGTTCCCAGCCCTCCCTTCATCGCGCGGCCCGGCCCCATGGCCTTCCCGATGGTGGCCCCGGCACCCGCGCCAACGTTGCCCTCCTCGATCGCGCCGTCGCTGGCGGCCACCGACGCCGCGTAACCCGCGTCGGCATCGGGAAAAATCGAGGCGTCGCCCAGGCCGAGATCATAGAGGATCGCCGCCGGGACGATGGGGACGTTGGCCGCTCCGGTCGGGAACCCGATGTTCCGTTCGCGGAGGTAGCGGACGACGCCAGTCGCGGAGTCGAGCCCGAACGCGCTGCCCCCGGACAGGACGACGGCGTGAACCTGCTGGACCAGGTTGACGGGATCGAGCAAGTCGGTTTCCCGCGTTCCCGGCGCCGACCCGCGGACGTCCACTCCGGCCGTCGCGCCCGCCTCGGTAAGGATGACGGTGCAGCCGGTCGGCCGTTCGGTCGATGTGAAGTGCCCGACACGGATCCCCTCGATGTCGGTCAGCTTTCCCTCGTCCGCCGGCGGCCGTTGCCCGGCGCCGGCGCCAAAAACCGCTCCTCCTGCCAACACTCTTCCGAACTCCCGTCGTTTCATGGCGTTCGCTCGACCCGTATCCGTATTCCCATCCACGCCAGCGCACACAGGATCCCGATCGCGTAGGGAGTGAGGATCCCGACACCGGCTCCCGCCGTCCACGAATGGACGATGAGCGTCGACGCCACCGAGACCAGAACCGTTTCCAGCGCGACCCGCGCCGATCCGTACTTCGAGTATAGGCCCACCATCGTGGGGACGAACAGGGCCACGGCCATGAGGCCGTAGAAGAGCGTCAGTGCCGCGATGATGGACTCGAGGACGACGGCCAGGAACACGGCTGCGGCACCTCCCGCGACTGCCGCCAGCCGGCTGATCATCAACATGCGGCGTTCCCCGGCTCCCGGCCGGAGAAACCGCTTGTACAGGTCGACGCCGAGCGACGTCGAAAGCATAAAGAGTATGGCGTCGCACGTGCTCAGCTCCGCCGACAGGACCGCGGCGAGCGCCAGCATCCCGATTCCGGCGGGGAGCATCTCGACCATCACGGTCGGCAGGGCGGCTTCCGGGTTTGCCAGGTCCGGAAAACGGGCGGCGGCGATCATGCCGAACAGCGTGGGAACGAAAGCGAAGGCGAGAAGGCACAGCGCGTTCAGGTTGATCCCGACTCGAACCGCTCGTTCGCTCCTTCCGCCGTAGAGTTTCTGGACGAGGCCGGGAGAAACGATGAACGACGGAACCAGTATCACCAGGTAGCCGAGAATTCCTCCGGCGCCGATGCCGTCGATTCGTTGGAAGGAAGGCTCGCGGCTCTGGTCGAGCGCGGCGGATAGTCCCTCCCATCCTCCGACGGCGGAAAGCGAAACAACGATGGCCACGAGGAACCCCGCGACCATCACCGTCAACTGGACGGCGTTGACGCGCGCCGCCGTCAGCAGGCCTCCGGCGGCGAAATACGCGATCACCACGACTCCGCCCGCGATCGCGCCCTGCCAGCGCGGAATTCCCACGACGACCTCGAGAATCGTAGCGATCGCGATGAGCTGCCCAGCCAGAATGGCCAGCGTGCCGGCCCAGACAAGCGCCGCAACGACGCCCCGGACGGCCCCGTCGTATCTCAGCTCCAGGAAGTCGCCCATCGTGTAAAGGCCGTGCTCGCGAGACAGGCGCCACAGCCGCGGGCCGACGAGGTTGGCGAGGATGAGCGACCCGATCCCGGCGGAGCCGACCCACCACCAGGCCGACAACCCGGACTCGTAGGCGATTCCGGCGGCGCCGACCGTCGACCCGGCGCCAATGTTCGCGGCCAGGAACGTCGTGAAGAGCAGTCCGGGCCCGAGCCGGCGTCCGGCGACGAGGAAATCGGACGCCTCGCGGACGCGGCGGGAGACGATGGCGCCGAAGACGATCAAGCCCAGGCAATAGGCGGCCAGCAATACGATCTGGAGCGGCATCGTTCGGTCGATCTTACGATGTACACTGAACGGCCGTGCTCGAGATTCGGGAAAACGTGTCCCTGGCCGGGTTCACCACGTTGGGCGTCGGCGGTTCTGCGCGCTACTTCCTGGATGCGGCATCCGAGCAGGATGTCGTTGATGCGATCCGGTTCGCGGCGGAAGGGCGGCTCGCGCTCGTCGTCATGGGCGGCGGAAGCAACCTCCTGGTTTCCGACGAAGGGTTCGACGGGCTCGTCCTCCGTGTGGCGATTCGAACGACGGAGTTCGTCGACGACGGCGATTCCGTCATGGTGACCGCCGGAGCAGGCGTCGACTGGGACGAGCTGGTCGCCGAGTGTGTGGGGAGGAACCTCGGCGGTATCGAGTGCCTCAGCGGCATTCCAGGATGGGTCGGCGGCACGCCGGTTCAGAACGTCGGGGCGTACGGGCAGGAAGTGTCCGATGTGATCGTCCATGTCCGGGTCTTCGACGGCAGGCGAAGCGAAATCCTGTCGCTGGAAAACGCCGCGTGCGGCTTCCAGTACCGGGAGAGCATCTTCAACACGACCGCTCGTGGACAATACATCGTCCTCGGCGTCGGCTACCGGCTCCGGCGCAACGGGCGGCCTCTCGTCACCTATCCGGATCTCGTCCAGGCTTTCGCGGGGAGACCCGCACCGTTGCTGGAGAGCGTGAGGGAGACCGTCCTCCGGATCCGCCGCGGCAAGGCGATGGTGGTTGATCCCGGCGACCCGGACACACAAAGCGCGGGATCATTCTTCAAGAACCCGATATTGACCCATACCGGATTCGAACGTCTCCAGGAACTCGCTCCGGAGGCGCCGCACTTTCCCGCCGGCGAAGGCCGGGTCAAAGTTCCCGCCGCCTGGTTGATCGAGCAGAGCGGCTTCGAGAAGGGCACGCGCCGGGAACGCGTCGGTCTTTCGCCGAGACATGCTCTGGCCCTCGTCAATCTGGGGGGCGCATCGGCGGCCGATGTCGTCACTTTCGCGAGGGAGATTCAGGAGTGTGTGGCCGCAAGATTCGGCGTTCGATTATTTCCCGAGCCCGTGTTTCTCGGTTTTCCGCCGGCAGCCACAGAGAGTCTGGGAGCCGTTTCAGTTGCGGAATCCCAATGACCTCTGACTGAAAGAATTCCGATTATGGCGCATGCCGCACGGGCTCACCTCGATCTTCCCGACCACCAGTCACTTCACTTGTGTTTGGTGCGAGATCTCCGCGAAATCGACGACAAACGCGAGAACATTCCGTGAAAAACCTTTTCGATCGACTCGGACCGAAAGTGGCCCGGGATCACGGCGACCAGCGGGAAAGGATCACCCGGGCCCTTTGCCTCGGCGCAGACGCCGCCGGGCAACTGGCCGAGGAACTCCGACAAGACGCCGGAGGCACGGCGCTCGTCCTTTTCGACTCGCGGACGCGTGATGTCGCCGGTCCCGCAGTGCTCGAGGCGCTTACGGGGTCAGGGTTTACAGTCCGCGAGGCGGTGGTTCCCGATGCTCCGGGTTCGCCGGTGTGCGACGACCTTACCCTCGAACTACTCCAGACGAGGTATGCCGTTCCCGACGTTTGCGTCGGCGCGGGCGCGGGCGTGATCTCCGATTTGTCGAAGTGGTTGGCCTTCGAGGCGGGCATCCCCGCGGCTGTTTTCGGTACGGCCGCGTCCATGAATGGCTACGCCGCCGCAAACGTCGCGCCGACCATCGACGGCGTCAAGACCCTGGTCCACGCGTGGGCGCACCGGGTGATCGGTACGGACCCGGCCATTCTCGCGTCCGCTCCGGGAATGCTGACGAGCGCTGGCCTGGGAGACATCATCGCCAAGTCGGTCAGCACCGCGGACTGGCGTATGAACGCGATCCTGTTCGACGAGCCCTACAGCGACGCCATCGCGTCGATCCTGGACGACGTCGAGACGCGGTACCTCGAAGTTCCAGGCCGATTGGCCACCGCCGACCCGGACGCGGTGTCCGCCCTCTTCGAAGCCCTCGTCTACTCCGGCTGTGCGATGACGCTCCAGGGATCGAGCCTTCCCGCCTCCGGAGGAGAGCATCTCATCAGCCACGCCCTCGACATGCGGGCCGACGCTGAAGGATCATCACACGACCTTCACGGAAGGCAGGTTGGGGTCGCCACGATTTTCGTTGCCGCGCTCTACGAACGGATGCTGGCTCTGGAATCCCCGCGTTTCAATGGCGAAGCGCTCGATTTCGATGAAGAGGGGTGGGGACGTCTGGCTCGCGCCGTCGGTCCGCACTATCGGAAACAGACAGTCCGGCTGGCCGCGGCGGCGACCGAGCTAAGAGAAGACGGCCGCTGGGAGTCGTTGCGCGAGACGCTTTCCCCGATCGTCCCGTCACCGGATCGGGTCAAGACTGTCTTATCGAGGGCCGGCGCCGCCCATCGGATCGCCGACCTAGGCATCGATCGCGAGCGCTTCCTCTGGGCAGTGTTCAACGGCGCGCAGATGCGCGAGCGGTTCACTTCGCTCGACCTGGCGTGGGTGACCGGCGTGCTTCCGGGGGCGGCGGAAGGGATCGTTGAAGAATGGCTGGGCTAGTCCCATCGAGAGGTCGTTCCCCGACGGCGGCGACGCGGTTCAGGGCCTTCCCCGGGCCATCCAGGGAAGATCTTCATCCGCACCGACTTCGCCCTCTGGGCCATCGGCGAGGCGATGGAATAGCCCATGCCGCGAGGGGTGAGATGTCTGATCCTCGCCCTCGCGGCCCTCACGCTGCTCTCCGCACCCGCCACGGCGAGGCTGCAGGACGAAGCCTTCGTCGTCGGCATCGTC
>CAZTTI010000260.1:0-6994 GCA_964615925.1 uncultured Solibacteraceae bacterium | reverse complement strand
CCGGAACACGGCGACTATGGTTGGGCGGGCGCGGATTACAACCTGATGGGGAAGAGCTACATCCGCGCGATTGACTACCGGACCGGGGAAATCGCCTGGAGTCACGCCATCGGTGATGGCGCCGGTGCCGCGGGCGTTCTGACGACGGCGTCGGGGCTGGCGTTTACGGGCGACAATTCCGGAAACGCCATGGCACTCTTGACGCGGACGGGCGAAACGTTGTGGCACGCTCCGCTCGGACGGATCGGGAATGGACCGATCACCTACGAGATGGACGGCCGGCAGGTCGTCGTCTTCGGCGCGGGTGGGTCGCTGGTCGCGTTGGCGCTTTCAGAAGAATGAGGGAGGAGGCTCGATGTCCAGGAACCTGACGATGATGGCGTTGGGCGCCGTGATCGTTTTTCTTCTCGTTGGATTGATTCCCGACGGGGCGCAGGATGCCCGGCTTCCGGTCATGATTCTGGACGGGGAGAGCGCGGGTCCGTACCACGACTGGCGGCTGGTCACGTCGGTACTCGAGGCCGAGCTGACCGAAACGGGATTGTTCGACGTCGACATCGTCACGGCGCCGGGAACCGAAGGGGAGCTTTCCGGCTTCATGCCGGCGTTCGGGGACTACGCCGCCGTCGTCCTCAACTATGATGCCCCCGATGAACGGTGGTCCGAATCCCTGAAGGAATCTTTCGAACGATACGTCGAACAGGGTGGCGGAGTCGTCATCGTTCACGCATCCGACAACGCCTTCCCGAACTGGGACGCCTTCAACCGGATGGCGGGCGTCGGGGGGTGGCGAAACCGGGATCAGAACGCCGGTCCGTATTGGTACTACCAGGGAGGCGAGCTCACGAGCGACGACTCGCCCGGATGGGCGGGGAGCCACGGGTTGCGGACACCGTTCCGGGTCGACCGCCGGGAACCGCATCCGATCACCCAGGGGCTGCCCGAAACGTGGATGCACGAGGGAGACGAGTTGTACGCGCGGATGCGGGGACCCGGCGGGATGACGGTGCTGGCCACCGCGCATTCGGATCCCCGGAACAACGGGACCGGGTTCGACGAACCGGTCCTGATGGTCTCCGAGTACGGCGAAGGCCGGATCTTTCACACGACGCTCGGGCATGACGTCCAGGCGTTGAGCTCTGTGGATTTCGTCGTCACCTTCCAGCGGGGAACCGAGTGGGCGGCGACCGGTGCGGTCACCGAGGACGTTCCGGAAACGTTTCCGGATGCCCACACGGTCAGCTATCGAGCGGATCTCCGAGCGATGGATCCTGTTTCCGAGAGGGGACTGAATCCCATCGACCCGGCATGGAGACCATGAAACCAGTCCCCCCAGACAAACAGCGGGCCCTGGTCGAACGCCTGGACGGCCTTTGCGGCGGCCACTACAGCCCGGACGAGCGCCGGAAATACTTCATCTCCGGTCCCCAGTGGGCTGCGGCGTATCAGGGGCAGGCGCTGTTCTACGCGCCGACGCGTGAGCCGGTCACGTTCGAGCACGTGATCGAAGAGTTCGGCAAGATCGGAATCGGCCACTGGACCACGCACGACAGCGATGTGATCCCGACCGAAGATCTCGGGACCGAGCGTCAGGACGCAGTCGTCGACCGGATCCAGTCCGCGCTGGCAAAACACGGGCTGGACTGCTCGATGGTCACGACCGAGACGTTTTTCAACGCCGCGTTCGCGGCTGGTCCCGCGCCGGAAGCACCCGAGTTGCGCGACTATGTCAAGTTCCGCGTGCGCAACACCGTCGACATCGGCCATGCGCTGGGCGCGCGTTACGCAGTCTATTGGCCGGGGTCACTCGGGTATTTCGTCCAGGGTGCCGTCAACGAGCTCCAGTCGCTCGCGTGGTACGCCGAGGCGCTCAACGAAGCGTGCGAGCGCGACATGGCGGTGTCGAAGAAAAACGGAGTACCGACGCTCAAGCACTGCCTCGAAGCCAAACCCTTCGAGCCGCAGGCAGAGATCCTGCTCCCCACGACCGATGCCATGCTGGCCTTCATCGCCTCGGGCATGGTGCTCCATCCGGAGATGGTCGGCGTCAATCCCGAATACCTGCACGAGCTTATGTGGGGCGGCGCGCCACGCGCGGCCCTGGCGCGGGCGATCGCGGCCGGAAAGCTCTGGCACATGGACATCAACGACGGGTATCGCCTGAAACATGACGTCGACATCGCGGTGGGGATGATCAACCCCCTGGACTGGCTGAACGTTTTCATGCTGGTTCGTGCCACGGGTTACGACGGACCGTTCAACCTGGACTTCAAACCGTTGCGCACGACGAGCAACTGGGGCGTGTTCTCGGTGAGCTTCGCCACCGCGGTCGACCGCTTCATTACGCTCTGGGAGATCGCCGGCGACGCGCTCGCGGATCCCGTCCTCGAGGAAGCGACGGCTGCGCTCAACGCGGGTTCCGGGGTGCGCGCGGGGACCGACGCGCGCGCGCTGTTCGAGGCGAACAAGGAATTGCTCACGCTCCACGAGCTGATCGGTCACCGCCTGTTTCAACTCCTTCTGGGACTGCACCGCGGCCGGACGACGTTCGGCTGATGGCAGACGCCTACTGGCTTGGAGTCGACGTCGGCACCGGCGGGGCCCGTGCGCTGCTGGTCGACGCCGGCGGCGCCCTCGTCGAATCGTCCACCGCATCACATGCCGAGATCTCGATGCCGCGGCCACTTTGGGCCGAGCAGGATCCCGACGATTGGTGGCGCGCCGGTGTGGAGGCGATTCGGGGAGTTCTCGACAAGGCTGGCGCGAAGGGTGGCCAGGTTCAGGGAATGGGATTTTCGGGTCAGATGCACGGACTCGTTCTCCTGGACGAGGCGAATGTGGTCATTCGCCCGTCCCTGATCTGGTGTGACCAACGTTCCGGCGCCGAAGTCAATCGAATCAACCGGACGCTCGGCCGGGAAAACGTTGTCCGGTGGACGGCCAATCCGCCCATTACGGGATTCACGCTTCCGAAACTCGTGTGGGTGCGCAACCACGAGCCGGACGCCTTTGCCCGGATTCGTCAGATCCTGCTCCCCAAGGATTACGTCCGTTTCCGCCTGTCCGGCGATTTCGCGACCGACGTGTCCGACGCCTCGGGGACCGGATTTTTCGACGTCGTTCGACGGCGCTGGTCCGAACCCGTCATCGCGGGACTCGACCTCGATCGTTCGTGGCTCCCGGCGGTGGTGGAATCCAACGCCGTCACTGGCAGGGTTTCCGCGATCGGTGCCGAGTCCACCGGTCTCGCCGCGGGGACGCCCATCGTCGGTGGTGCCGGCGACCAGGCCGCAAGCGCAATTGGGAACGGCATCGTCGAAACCGGGGTGGCGTCTTGCACGTTGGGCACTTCCGGTGTCGTCTTCGCGCACCTGGACGCTCCGGTCTACGATCCCAAAGGCCGCGTCCACACGTTCTGTCACGCCGTTCCCGGAAAGTGGCATGTGATGGGAGTGACCCAGGGTGCCGGACTCAGCCTCCAATGGGTCCGGCGGACGTTGTTTCCCGAATTGTCTTACGACGAATTGATGGAGATCGCGGCCCAGGCCGCGCCCGGCTCCGGCGGACTCTTCTGGCTTCCGTACCTCATGGGGGAGCGCACGCCCCATCTCGACGCCCGGGCGCGGGGTGGATGGATCGGACTGACCGCGCGGCATACGCGATCAGAGTTGCTCCGGTCCGTCGTCGAAGGCGTCTCGTACAGTCAGAAGGAGTGTCTCGACATCATCACCGGGATCGGCGTGGATGTTTCGACCGTCCGCATCTCCGGAGGTGGAAGCCGAAGCCCGTTCTGGCGGCAGGTTCTTGCGGACGTCCTGGACCGACGGGTCGTCAAGCTGGCCAGCGACGAGGGATCGGCCTACGGCGCGGCTCTGCTCGCGCTGGCCGGCACATCCGGGAACGGGGACGTTGCGGCACTTTCCAAACGCGCCGCCGAGGAGACCGAACTTGCCGAACCTGGTCCGGCCCGGGCTGACTATCGCCGCGGGCACGAAATCTACCGGTCCCTCTACCCGGCACTGGCTTCGTTCTACCGCGAGGGTGTCCGGATCTCCACGTAGTCGAGCGCCGCTTTTTTGCGTTCCCTGGGGCATGCCCATAATGGCGATCGTGTCCCCGGCTCGAGCCACACCCCTTCGATCATGCGGCGGGCCGACGACGAGGGGCGCGCTGGGGTCGCATCGCCCCAGAGATACTTCATGGCGGGTGGAATGTCGAGCGAAGGGAGCGGAGGGCGTCGTGGCGGCGCGGGAGCGCCGCCACATAAGAAGTCAGAACCGGTAACCGAAGAAGAGGTAGCTGAACGTGTTCCCGGCACCGGCGGTGTTGGCTTCGAGAAACGGTCCGGGGAACATGTGACCGACGCCCCCTCCGGCGGAAAGCGTCGGCGTGATCGGCAGGCTCACCGTGAGATCCACCTCGTCCCCGATCCGGGCTTCCGATCCGTCGCCAACGACGGAGAGCGCGCCAGCGACGTTGTACAGATGGTCGCCGGTGTCGTCGAGCCAGAATCCGTGGTAGTCGAGCTGGATTGTGACCCGTTCAACCGCCATTCGCGCGCCGATCCGGAGGTTCTTGAGGTTTCGCCATCCGACCAGGTCGTTGTAACCATAGAAGAGGTGGGCGGTCGGATAGTTGTCGTCGAATGATCCGGACACGCCGTCAGCCGGGTCCGAGTCGCCGCTCCCGAAGTTGTATTCGGTGTACACGCGGGGCGACAAGGGTGCGGCTGCGAACGTGTATCCGGCGCCGAGAGAATACGCCCACGCATCGATCGACGAGGACGCCAGTTCGCCCCACTGGTCGACGATCGTGACCCCGTAATCGAAGCCGTGAGCTGCGCCCGTGACGCGCACTCCGGCAGAGTACCGGTCCATGTCCCCCATCAGGCCGTCCTCGCCGGTTACGACCGGCGCCGTTCGCCACAACACGAACGGCTCGACCGTGGAGTTGGGAACGAGCCCCGTCATCGATCCGTAGATCCCGTGAAGGTTGACGCCGTCGACCGAACGGTTCGGTTGTTTTCCCGGCGTGTTGGCGACGACCGACGATGCGAACACGTCGAACTTCCAACCCGTCCGGGGGCGCAGCTCCAGACGGACCGCGTCCCAGGTGCGGGCCGTGTTCGTCCAGTCGAGGGGGCCCACCAGCCTCTGGTCGCCGAACAGAAGGAGCTGGCGGCCGAGGGTGACGGAAACCGGATCCGTTTCCGCTCCGCCGAAGCGGGCGTACGCCTGCCGCAGGTCGGCTTCGTCGCGAAACGTCCCGTTATTCGATAGAGCGGGCCGAATTCCGGGAGCGCGGGAATCCTGGGCCTGGACGAGAAACCGCACCCAGGGCCCGGCCTGGATCCCGACGTTCAATCTCGTCCGTGCCAGGCCGTAAGCATCGTCGTTGCCATCGATGTAGCCCAGCCCCTGACGGCTTTCGAAGCGCATTCGGAAGTCGCCGCTGAGCGACAGCCAGTTGGGCGTCCGATCGTTGACCTCGCCGAGGGCGGGTTCGTCGAGCGGGCCGAAGCCCGTGGTCGTTTGCGCCTCGGCCCGGACGTTCCAGAAAAGGGATCCGGCGATACCGAGACACAACGCGAGACGCGTTCCAAAGGATACGTGCCGAAATCTGACATGTCGTTCGATCATCGTTGTTTCCTCCGTTCGAATCGCGTTTACATGCCGAGCGGGATGCGGATCACGACGCCGCCCATCGTGTCGCCGAGCACGAAGTCGCTCCGCGGGCTGTCGACGTGGTCGTTGTGGCAGGAGACGCAGGCCGGGGCCACGGCAACGTCGGGATAGATCGCCGTGAAGTAAGTCGTCCCGCCGAGCTCTTCTTCCGTGTAGTACGGCTCGGGACTGGCCGAAACGGCGTCCAGCCCGGCGATCTCGGCATCCGTCCTCGGTGCGTTCTGCTTGTTGACGGGCCAGAGCGACAGGAGCGAATAGCTGAAGACATCGGTCTTCTCGGCGACCATTTCCGCTCCCATACGGAACATCTGCGCGGGGAGGGGAAGCGCCTTGTCGTCGATCCAGTGTTCGCTGGCCTTGATCACCCCGTCCTCGTTCTGGAGGCGGTTGACGACGTTGCGGGTGTAGACGGTACGATCCGACTCCATCACGGCATGGAGCGCGTCGGCCATGACCTGGGGGTCGATGCCGATTGGGGTGTCGATCGATGCCGTGCTTGTGGCTTCCTGGCAGGCGGCCAGGCTGACAAGCCCCGCGATTGCCAGGATGATGGTCCATGTTTTCCGAACGTTCATGGGTGGACTCCTTGATTCACCGGGACGCCCGTCGACGGACCATCTCCATGCTTTCGACATGAATCGCCGGACGGCCCCGGAAGTTACGGTCGATCAATTCGCGATCGGCCAGTGCGTTGATGGAACACTCGAGTCCGTGGCATGCGATGCAGACGCCACGGATCATCTTCTCGTTCGGCCGGAGGTTGTGGTTCTGGTTGTGCTGGACACGGACCTCCTCGGTCAGGCCCCGGCCGATGACCTCGCGGGGCATGTGGCACGTGGCGCAACTGACGCCGGTGCCGGCCGGCGCGCCCTCGGACTCTTCCAGCCACAGCTCGAAGTGCGGCGCGTCCTGGTAGGCCAGCGTGTGCCCGTCGGCGTGACAGCCGAGACAGGCTTCGACCGCCGCATGCCGGGTGTCGTAGTCGTGAGCGGAGTGGCAGGAGGAACACGTCAGCCCGAGTCGAGCCGCGTCCTCGCGCATCGGAATACGGGCGAGGCCGGGGGACATCGGATCGAGCCCAGCGGCGATGCGCATCCCATGCCGGCCTCCTAGAAAGCCGGCCACCTCGGTGTCGTGGCATCCCTCGCACGACTCGACGCCGGGCGCGTCGTTCCATTCCTCCCGGGTCTGGTGGCAACCGGTGCAATTGACCGACGCCCGGGCGTGGGACGTAGTCGCCCAGTCCGTAACCAGTCGGACGTCGCCCATCCGCTCCCGCGGCGCGTCGGCGTCGGAAGCGCCGAGGGTCA
>CAZTTI010000259.1:0-3441 GCA_964615925.1 uncultured Solibacteraceae bacterium | reverse complement strand
ATCGAATTTCCTGCGGGTTGCACGGCGAATTGTGCGCCCCGGCGCTGTTGAAAAGGCCGGATTAACGATGGGCCCGAAACGGCGTAGCGAAGCGGGTTTCATCACCGGGGCGATCCAGAACCCTTACTGGGCGGGCCTTTTGGCACCGCCGCGGCTCAGAACGCTGGCCCTTCACGGCCTCTCGGACGGCGCGTTGCCGGAACGCCTCTGTGGCAGACGTTCGGAGCGATGAGCGCACAATATAAGTATTAGGATGAAATCGGTACGCCATCGTGCTGATTCAGAAGATGTTAGTTGGTTATCAAAAGTAACACTTGAGATTCTAGCGAGGCAGGATGATGGCCGAGATACGGGTCGGGACGTCGGGATTCGCCTACGGCGAATGGAAGCCGGGGTTCTACCCCGAGAACCTCCCCCAGAAGCGTTTCCTCGAATTCTACGCGTCTCGATTTTCCGCGGTCGAGATCGACTACACGTTCTATCGGATGCCTTCGCCCAAGACGCTGGACGGCTGGATGGCGTCCACCCCGGAAGAGTTCCGGTTCGCCCTGAAGGCGTCGCGGAAGATCACCCACTTCGACCGGCTGCGGGTCCCCTCCGAACCCGTGGACTACCTCCAGGACGTTCTCCTCCGGCTCGGACCGCGCCTGGGCATGTTGCTTTATCAACTGCCGCCAAATTTCAAGAAGGACGCAGCCCGGCTGGCGCTGTTTCTCGGGGGGCTCGACCGGAGGATTCCGGCCGCGTTCGAGTTCCGGCATGAGAGCTGGTTCTCGGAAGAGACGTATTCCATGCTCCGCGACCACGACGCTGCGCTCGCCATCCACGACTCGGACGAACAGACCACGCCGTTGGAAATCACGGCGGCGCGGACCTACGTTCGCTTGCGCAAGTCCGTCTATTCCGCGTCCGACCGGGAAACATGGATTTCCCGTTGGAAGGAATGGCGCGGGGCGGGCACCGACGTCTTCGTATTCATCAAACACGAGGACAACCCCGACGCGCCCGCGATCGCCGACGAGTTCAGCCAGGCGATCTGATTACTTGAGAGGTTTTCCGTCGGCTTCGATCGAGAGCTCCCATTGGCCGGGGGCGTCGTTGACCTCGAATCCGAAGACGGCGTACTCCCAAATCCCCGCCGCCGGGTTGTCGATGACGAGGACCTCCGGGGAATCGAGCGTCGCGGCCACGAACACGGGACCTTCCGGTGACCACAGGGCGAGATCGAGATCGTTGACCGGGAAGCGGGACCAGTTCCCTTTCCACGACAGCCGGACGGTCAATTGCCCGACGCCATCGGGTATGTCGGCAGACCCGAACACCAGCTCTCCCGGATCGACCTTGCCGCCGTCGTCGCGCTTCGGCGGCGGACCGTGATCGGTCCGGATGTCGACGCGGGCGCCGATCGCGCAGGCGTTTTCGGTGGCGCCGTTCAGGCTGAAGCGCAGGAGCCCGGGCTCGGGGTCCGCCAACCGGATCGTGCACGAACCGGAACCGCAGACGCCGGGGGGCATCCCGGGAGCGGAAGGGTCGAACGGATCCGACGGGCTGATGAATCCGTGCAGCGGCGGGCCGGGATTGAGATCGAGGTAGAACCCCGCTGGCGGGAAGGCCGAGGTCTTCGCTCCATGAAGGGCGAGGCGGATCTCGTCGCCGAAGACCGCGTTCGGAGTGCACGCCGGCTCGGACCAGACTCCGCTGATACGGAACTCCACCTCTTTCACGTTGGGGAGTACCTCATAGATGAAGTCGGTGCGTTGTCCCGGTTCGAGGGCGACCTGAGCGTTCCGGACGACGGGAGGAGCGATCCGGAGCCCGGCCGTGCGGACACCTTGCGCGACCGGCCCGAACGGCGAGGGCCGATCCGGACGCCCGGCTCCGCCAACGAACGATCGGTTGTCGAAGAGGTAGGCGGCTTCGGCCGAAACCCAGCCGTTACCCTGATCGACGGGGGTCGATCCGTCTCCGACGACGCCGGGGTCTCCCGACGCGGCGAGGGCGCGGCGGATGAGGTCGGCTTCGAATTCGGCCTCGGCCAGCAACGCGGCAATTCCCGCCACCGCCGGCGCGCTGAAGCTGGTTCCGGCGCCGATACTGATCTGGTTCGACTCGGCACCGAGACCGACGCCGACGACCCAGCCGTCGGCGAGGACATGGGGTGCGCCGCGCCCGTCGGCATGGGGCCCGCGGGCGCTGAACCATGCGGTTTGCGGAAGCTCCTCCACGCGCAGGAACTGTCCGAAGCCGGGAGTGCCGAAGAACCCGATGTCAGCCGCAATGCGTTCCTGGTGCGCGACGCTGCCCGCGCCCACGGCGACCGCCGCTCGACTCGATGACGGAGACGCCGCGGTCAGGACGGCAGGTCCCGTGTTGCCCACCGCCACGACGGGAACGATCCCGGCCTCGAGGAGGGCGTCGACCGCAATGTCGAGCGCACTCCCGCCCGGATACAGCGTGAACGTTCCCAGGCTCAGGTTTGCGACGCGGATATTCATCCCACCGGCTTTGGCCGCCAGGATCACATCGACGGCGGCCAGGATGACGCCCGATGTCGTCGGCGTGTCGGTTTCGGTGAAGGCCTTGACCATGAAGACTTCCGCCGCTGGCGCCGATCCCAGGAGCGCGATCGATTCGCGGAAGCCGTCGGTATCGAGGTCGAGCCCCACCCCGGGAGCGTGGAACCCGACCGAATGGACGAACACGCTGGCCGCCGGGTCGAACGAGTAAATCCCCTGCCCCGCAATCAATCCCGCAACGACGGTTCCGTGGCCGTGATTCTCAGCCGCCGAACAACCGATGGAATCGAACGGCACGACGCTGACGCATCCGGCGACGCGCGCAGGATCGATGAAGCCGAAATCCGGGCGCAGGCCCGTGTCGACGACGGCCACGACCACGCCTTCTCCGGACAATCCCATTGCGTGCAACGACTGGACGTGGTCGTGACGATGGTTGATCTGGTACGCCGACGGATACGTCTGGGCGAAGGTCTCCAGATCCGGAGCTGCTTCAGAGAGCGGCAACATTGCGAGCGTGGGGATTTCGGCCAGCGGATCGGTAAAGGCCGGAACGACCGAATCGCGGCTCTCGAACAGGACCGGCGCCGGAGCCAGGACCGGCGCGTCTTTCGCGAGCTCCACTGCGGGAAGCGCCGACAGCGTCCCGATCGCGTCGAAGGGAACCCGCGCCGCCACGGCATTCAAATGGGAATATTCGCCGGTGACGGTTCCGCCGGCTTCGAGGATTCGGTCGACCAGCGAGGACAACGCCCCGCCGGTACGAACGATGAGGCTTTCGCTGGGGGACTGGGCGGCGGCCGCCGGGGACAGCGCCGAGAGAACGGAAACGCCAACGAGGATCCACGTCCGGGCACTCGGCCGAACCGGAAGACGTCGCAACATGGTCAGCTCCTTGCTGGTGGAGAACGCCCTGCACGTAGTG
>CAZTTI010000258.1:0-5771 GCA_964615925.1 uncultured Solibacteraceae bacterium | reverse complement strand
GCTCAGGAGCAGGTAGTGATGAACGCCGATTTCCATGAAAGATTCCCCGCTTTCCTACTGCTTCGAAATCCTCACGCCGGGCCCGGCGGGCATCTTCGGCGTCGCGCGCCGACGCGCCTCAGCATCCTGTTCGCGGGGCTTCTTCGAAAGGACCACGGCCCCGATGATGGCCACCAGGAGCAGAATCGACGCGATCTCGAACGGGAGCAGGTAATTGGTATAGAGCACCGTACCGACCCATTGGCTGTTCCCTTCGATAGCCGGCTCCACGGAGGGGCCCGGCAGGGTGAAGCCGTCGCGCCCGGAATACAGCGCGTATCCCAACTCGACCACGAGAATTCCCGCCGCGACCAGCGCGACCTTCCCCTGCCGGTTGTACTGGCGCTCGAACATGGCGCGGTCAGTCGGCACCAGCATGATCACGAAAACGAAGAGAACCAGGATTCCGCCCACGTAGACGATGACCTGGACTCCCGCCAGGAACTCGGCGCGCAGGGTCAGGAAGATGCCGGCGACCGACAGCAGGGTCGCCGCGAGGAACATCGCGCTGTGGACGGCGTTCTGCCGCGTGATCACGAGGATCGCGGAAACGACGGCGATCGTCGCGAAGATGTAGAAAAGAACCAGTTCGAACATAAACGGCTGTGCTTTTCCGGTCGCCTACCGGGTGTAGATCACCGGCTGATTTCCCTGCTCGAGCTTCTGCCGGTCCCATTTCATTTCACGCCGGCCGTACAACGCCAATTCGAAATCCTGAGTCAGTTCCAGGCACGGCGTGGGGCAAGCGTCCTCGCAGAGCCCGCAGAACATGCACCTGGAAAGATCGAACGTGTACGTCGTCAGCACTTTCTTCCCGTCGTCGTCCCGGTCCCAGCACACCTCGATACAGTGTTCCGGACAGGCCAGCGCGCACAGGTTGCACGCGATACACAGCGTCGATCCGTCGGTCGGATCGTTGTTCAACCGCGGGGCCCCGCGGTATCGCTCGGAGACCTTGGGACGGACCTTGGGGTATTGCTCGGTGTAGCTCTTCGATGGACGCTGATAAGAAAAAGTGAGAAGCAGTCCCTTGATCAGGTCGACGAAGAAGATCTTCTTCAGCAGAGACAATCTTTCTGCGCTGACAACCTTCATTGGACGAGCCTCCGGTTCGGTTCCGTCATGCGAACACCAACATCAGGACCGCGGTGAGAATGACGTTCCCAATCGCAAGCGGGAGCAGGATCCTCCATCCGACACTCATGAGCTGATCGTAACGGAAGCGCGGCCACGTCGCGCGGAACCAAAGATAGAAATAGAGAAAGATCAATACCTTCAAAGAAAACCATGCGAGGCCCTGAATGGCTTCGGGAATCACGGGAAGGTACAGGTTGAACGGCGGAAGCCAGCCTCCCCAGAACAGCGTCACCGCCATCGACGCGATCACGATCATCGCGGCGTATTCGGCCAGGAAAAAGAGGGAGAACCGGAAACCGCTGTACTCGGTGTGAAATCCCGCAACGAGCTCGGATTCCGCTTCGGGAAGATCGAACGGCGCGCGATTGGTTTCGGCGACACCGCAGATCCAGAACAGGACGAAGGCCAGCGGCTGGAGAAAAACGAACCAGTAACCTTCGCGCTGGGCTTCCACGATCTCGACCAGGCTCAACGTCCCCGCCAGCATCAAGACGCCGATGATGGAGAATCCCAGCGCAACCTCGTAGCTCACCATTTGCGCCGCCGACCGGAGCGCGCCCAATAGTGGGTATTTGCTGTTGGAGGCCCATCCGCCGAGAATGACGCCGATGATGCCGATCGATGAAACCGCCAGGACGAAGAGAATCCCGATGTTCAGGTCGGTGATGTGGAGCGGGATCTCCCGGCCGAAAAGTTCGATCGTCGGCCCAAACGGAATCACGGAGAACACGATAAAAGCCGGGATCAGCGTGATGATGGGCGCCATGGAGAAAATCAACTTGTCGGCGCCGGAAGGAATGATGTCTTCCTTCAGCATCAGCTTGAGACCGTCGGCGATGGGCTGCAGAAGCCCGTGGGGGCCGACGCGCATCGGCCCGAGGCGGACCTGCATGAAAGCGATGACCTTGCGTTCGAACAGCGTGAGGTAAGCGACGACGCCGGAAATCGCGAGGAAGACGACGACGATCTTGACCGCCGGAATGAGTACGAAATCGATCAGCGCATCCATAAGCGAATGAAGAGAAAGTCGCGACTCCGTCGTCGGAGCCTACCGGTCGATTTCCCCCAACACGATATCGAGAGTCCCAATCACGGCGACGACGTCGGCCACCATGTGCCCGATGACCATCTGGCGCAGCGCCTGAAGGTTCACGAACGACGGAGGGCGCACCCGGACCCGATACGGCTGGGTCGACCCGTCGCTGACGACGTAATAGCCCAGTTCCCCTTTCGGCGCCTCGATCGCGTGGTAGACGTCGCCGGCCGGCGGTTTGATGATCTTGCCCACCTTCCCCCGGATCGGGCCTTCCGGGATCCTGGCGACGGCTTGCTGAACGATGCGGGTCGACTGGCGGAACTCTTCCATTCGCACCAGATAGCGATCATAGGTGTCGCCGTTCTCACCGACCGGAACGTCGAAGTCGAACTCGGAATAGTTGGCGTAGGGGTTCGACTTCCGGATGTCCCAATCAAAACCGGATGCCCGGAGGCACGGCCCGGTCACGCCGATGTCGATGGCCTGCTCTTTCGTCAGGACGCCTACGCCGCGCGTGCGCAGGTTCCAGATCCGGTTCTGGGTCAGGAGGGTTTCGTACTCGGCGACCTTCGAGGGAAAATCATCGGCGAATTCTTTCACCTGCGCTTCGAAGCCGTCGTAGAGCTCGTACTGGAGACCGCCGATCCGGAAGATGTGGGTCGTCAGACGCGCCCCACAATAGTTCTCGAAGATTTTGAGGACTTCCTCCCTCTCCCGGAAACAATAGAGGAACATCGTCATGGCCCCGATATCCAGGGCATGGGTGCCGAGCCAGAGCAGATGGCTCGCGATGCGATTCAACTCGGTCAGGATCACGCGGACGTATTGTGCGCGCTCGGGAACCTCGACCTCGAGCATCTTCTCGATCGCTTCGCAATACCCCAGACAGTTCGAAACCGCCGCGATGTAATCCATGCGGTCCAGGGTCGGGAGGAACTGGCCGTAGGTCTGATTCTCTCCGAGCTTCTCCACGCCGCGGTGGAGGTACCCGATCACGCACTCGGCATCGACCACCTTCTCGCCGTCGAGCCTCAGCTTGACCTGGAGCACGCCGTGCGTCGACGGGTGCTGCGGACACATGCTGACCGTGATCTCATTCGAATCGAATAGTGTGCTTTCTTCAGTCGCCATGCCTCACCGTGGCCCAAGACCGTAACTTCGATCAGGCGTCATCGTGCCGAGCCTCGCCGACATAGAACTTCTGCCCAGATTCGATGCCAAGGTGTTTCCGCACCCACTCCACGTCCTGGAGGCGCAGGTCGTAATCCTTGCGGAGCGGAAAGCCGCTCCAGTCTTCGGGAAGCAGGATCCGCTTCAGGTCGGGGTGATTCACGAAACGGACGCCAAACATGTCGTAGATCTCGCGCTCGAGCCAGTTGGCCCCCGGCCAGACGCTCACCAGGCTCTCGACCGTTTCCCATTCCTTCGTCCGGATCTTCACGAGAACCCTGGAGTTGGTTGCGAACGAGAACAGGACGTAAACCAGCTCGAACTCCTCGGTTTCCGGCCAGTGCGTGGCGGTCTCGTCGGAAAGGAAGTCGAACGGTTCGACGTCGTTCCGCCGGAGGAACGCCATCACTTCGCCCAACCGGTCCTTCCGCATCACCAGATGGCGCATGCCGAGGAACGTATACGCCTCGCCGAGCTGCCCGGGGAACTTCGCGTTCAGTGCATCGACAAGGGGCCCGCTGAACGGCTCCTTCTCGGGCCCTTTGGGCTTTTTCGGCGCGGCCGGCTTGGCCGGCGGCTTCGGTACAGCGGGCTTTTCGGCACCGCCGTCCGTACCTGGATCCGGCTGCTGTGCGTTGTCTTGTTCGTCGGTCACGATGCCCCGAATCGGAAGGAGGTTGGCCTTCTCGCGCCTTCTCGCGCCTCCCCGCGACCATGACGCGGTCGGACGCTCGGTCTCCCAACTGCCTTGCAAACATGCGATTTTAACGCAGATCCTGGCGGAAAAACAGACGCGATTCGCTCACGTCACGAGGCCATTCCGAAGCCCGGAAGCCGTGTCCGCGGCACGCCTTTCCGCTGGAGGAGGACCCGGAACCGCTCCCCCATCAGTGGCGGCAACACGAGTTCCTTGAGTGCCTGGACGCGGCGGATCGATGCCGCATCCCCGGCCTCGGCCAGCGGACCGATCAGGTCGAGAAGTCCCAGATTGACGAGAAACTCCCGCTGGAACACCAGGGCGTCGGTATCGAGGCCGGCTTGCTCTCCGGCGCGAGCCAGTTCGGAGAAGTTGACGTGCGCCGTCATGTCCTTGTATCCCACTTCGGTATAGGGATTGGGGTCCGCGCGATGTCCCCGGTAACACATCAGCGTTCCCATCGTCCGGGCATAGAACTCGGTGGCGGGATACCCGTAGTCGATGGCCATGTGGTACCCCGACCCGATCGCGCCACCGATTCGACGCACCCAGTCCGCCGCCTCGAAGGAAACATCCGCGTTTGCCCCTTCAAGCAGCCCCGGCAGATCCACCCCGGGATCGGGTTCCGCCTCGATCTCCTCGAACCCCGGCCCGACAAAAACCTCCCGGACCCGGCCGTTACGGCGGCGGAATCGCCGGACCGGCAGCGCGTCGAAGAACTCGTTCGAAAAGACGCATCCCTGGAATCGGACCGGTAGGGCATCGATCCATTCGATGTCGAACCCGCGGAGGGTTTCCCGTTGGCGGGCGCGGAAGGCGGGACTTCTTTCCAGAATGCGGTACCCGAATGAACGGGTCTCGAGAATATGGCGCGCGAGCAGGCCCGTTCCGGCCCCGATCTCGAGGACTTCGAAACCCTCGACCCGTTCGGCCATCACGCCGAACAGCCGCGAGAGCAACGCGCCCATCGCGGGATCCACCTCCGAGGACGTCCGGAAGTCGCCACCCGGACCGATCCGGTCGGACCGGGTCATGTAGTAGCCGTGTTCGGGATGATAGAGGGCCAGTTCCATGAACCGGCTGAAGGAGATCGGACCTTCCCGTCGAATGAGGGATTCGATCTCGGCGATGAGGTGGGGATTGCCGGCCACGGGGCCTTGGAGAGACCGGGTCAGATCTTCATGTCGATACGGTCCATCTCCTCCAGCGCGGCCTGGGAGATCCGCATGTCGTCCCGGACATCGTCGAGCCGGACGTCGGTGGGCCGCTTGGCGATGGTCATCCGGTCGATCTTGTCCTGAAGGCGCATGAGGCCGTAGAGCAGGGCCTCCGGGCGGGGCGGGCAACCCGGCACGTACACATCCACCGGCACCACGTGATCGACGCCCTGCAGCACCGAGTAGGTATCGAAAGGGCCGCCGACGTTCGAGCAGGCGCCCATGGAAATGACCCACTTCGGATCGGGCATCTGGTCGTAGACACGCCGCACGATCGGGGCCATCTTGAGCGTCACCGTTCCGGCCACGATCATCAGATCCGACTGGCGGGGGCTCGGACGGAAGATACCGGCGCCGAAGCGGTCCATGTCGAAGCGGGATGCGCCCGTGGCCATCATTTCGATCGCGCAGCAGGCCAGGCCGAACGTCATCGGCCACAGGGCGGACTTCCGGGCCCAATTGAAAACGAAATCGA
>CAZTTI010000257.1:0-4855 GCA_964615925.1 uncultured Solibacteraceae bacterium | reverse complement strand
GGCGGCCAGTGGCGGGAAACCGCAAACGACCGGCCGATCGATTCGGCCGGACGGCTCGCCGACGGCACCGTCGTCGACGGTCCCATCGAGTTGCGCGAGGCCAGTCTCCGCCGTCCGGAAGCTTTCGCCACGATCGTGACCGAACGCCTCCTGACCTATGCGCTGGGCCGGGGGCTCGAGCCCGAGGACATGGCCGTCGTGCGCCGCATCGTCGCCGAAGCCGCCCCCGACGGATACGCGCTGTCGTCGGTGGTTCTCGGGATCGTCGAGAGCCGCCCGTTCCAAATGCGGACGCGGCTGGAACCCGCCGGATCGGCCGAGTGAACGGAAGTACGGATTCGCTCGCCTCGATCGCGCGGATATGAGAGGATCTTGAACCAGTAGAGGGGTCTACGAGCGGAGGATTCCGACAATGTTCATCACGAAGAAGCAGCTGTCCCGTAGAACGTTCCTCGGGGGCGCGGGCGTCACCCTGGCGTTGCCGTTCCTGGACGCCATGGTGCCGGCGTTGAACGCCCAATCGTCGTCCGCCGCACCCAGGCCGGAACGGTTCGGTGTCGTGTACATGCCGTGTGGCGTTTACCCCGACGTCTGGCACCCGGAGGAAGCGGGCAGCAACTTCACGTTCAAGCGCGTCATGCTCCCGCTCGAGCCGTTCCGGAAGAACCTCGTCACGATCAGCGGCATGCAGGCGCCGTGGGGAGAGTCGGTTCACGTCGGCGCGAGTTCGGCGTTCCTGAACGGCGTGGGCCCCGTCGTCGACCGGGACCGGACCGGCGACGCGTTCGGGCAGATCCAGTCGAAAAAGACGCTGGACCAGCACATCGCCGACAGGATCGCCGGCGACACGCCGCTTCGCTCCATCGAGGTCGGGACCGAAGACATGGGAACGGCCACCGGCGCCTGCGACGGTTTTCCCTGCACGATTTTCGACACGCTCGCCTGGCGCACCGACACGGACCCGCTTCCGGTTTCCATCAACCCGCGAGTCACGTTCGAACGCATGTTCGGCGAAACCGGATCGCGCGAGTTCCGGGCCCAACGCCTCGAGGAACGGCAGAGCCTGCTCGATTCCGTCATCGAGGAGGCCGCCGCGCTGAAGCGTGAGTTGGGAGCTCCGGATCGGGCGATCTTCGACGAGTACCTGACGAACATCCGCGAAGTCGAACTGCAGCTCGACCGGATGGAAAACCGGATGGGAACGATCACGGGAGACGTCACCGCCCCGCTCGGACTGCCCGAAGCGTTCGACGACCATATGTCGGTCACGTTCGAGCTGATGCGCCTGGCCTTCCAGGGCGACATCAGCCGCGTGTTCACGTTCATGATCGGGCACGAACCGACCGATCGCAGCTACGCCCACATCGGCGTTTCCGGAACGCACCACAGCATCTCGCATCACGGCGACAACGCGGAGAAGATGGAGCAATACGCCAAGATCGGCACGTACCAGGTTGCCAAGTTCGCCGAGTTCGTCCAGAAACTCCAGGCAACGCCGGACGGCGATGGGAATCTGCTCGACCATTCGCTCCTGTATTGGGGGAGCGGAATGTCGAACGGCAACCTCCATGACCGTTCCAACCCGCCGGCCGTCCTGGCCGGTGGAGCAAACGGCCGGCTCCAGGGAAATCGCCACGTCGTGGCGAAAGAGAAGGAACCGACGGCGAACCTCCTCGTCGCGATCGCGGATATGTACGGGGTCGAGTTCGCGAAGGTTGGCGAAAGCACCGGAAAACTCGCGTTGTACTCTTAGGGGTTCTTGTACTGAATCAATTCGAACGTATTCCCCGAGTTGTCCCGGACGAAGAAGTAGCTCGTTCGCTCGTTGTCCCTCAGTTCCAGCGCGATCTCGGCGCCCTTCTCCCGAAGGATTTCCAGCGCCCTCGGCGCATCGTCGACCTCGAAGGAAAAGTGCTTGATCCCGTGGACTCGAAGGTCGGCTGAAGGATCCCGGCGATATTCCGGAAGCGGTTCCGCGGCGGGAATCTCGAACAACTCGATGTAGGCGTTGCCCCGCCGCAACAGGGCGATCCGTGTTTCGTCCCCGCTGCGGGGAGGAGGCTGCCGCACGGCTTCGAACCCCAGCATCCGGCCGTACCAGGCGATCGATTCGTCCAGGTCGGGAACGCTGATCCCGATATGGTGTGGAATGATTTCGATATCAGCCGTCGTGTCCTGAGAGGCGCCGGCCAGTGGCACGGCCACCAAGCCCGCCAGTGGCACGGCCACCAAAAGGACCAGTATCCGGATGAAGTGTCCCATCGTACCCCCTGCGCTTGGACCATCATACGCGCGGCATCCCCGATCGCTCGATGTTTGAGCCGCCTCCGAATCGCCAAAGTCATTACGAATTCATCCCCGCGGTGGTAGCATCGGGGCGAAACTGAAACTCGTCTGAGCGTCCGATCGACTTCCTCTCTTTTTGTTGAACGAAATCGGTGGCTCGGCCGTTATACGGTCAGTGACTCCCTCTGTTCCGTCAACGTTTCCGGAGTGAGATCCCGTGCTGAAGGACCTGACGTTTTCCCTCCGTTCGCTCGCCAACCAGCCAACGTTCGCCGTGGTCGCCATCCTCACCCTGGGCCTGGGCATCGGCGCCACCACCGCGGTGTTCAGCATCCTGAACGCCGTCCTGATCGAGGAGCTGCCGTACAACGAACCGGACCGTCTCTACGCCCTCGGCAGCATGGCCGACAACCAAACGCCGACGGGCATGATGGCGGACCGTTTCGCGAGGCCGCTCTACGAAGGTCACTCCTCGGTCGAGGCCGCCACCATCGGGTTTGCATTGGCCGGGTCGGTCATTGCGGATGACGGAACGGCTTATCCGTTCCTGCCCTACAACTTCACGTCGCGCTTCTTCAATGTGTTCGACGACGCGATTGCGATGGGTCGTGGGTTCGAGTCGAACGAACCCGGCGAATCGATCGTGATCTCGCATGCGGCGTGGCGCGACTACTTCGGGTCGGATCCGGACATCCTCGGGCGTGTCATCACCGTCGACAACTCCCAACGACAGGTGATCGGCGTGACGCGCGAAGGGTTCGAGTTCCCGGAAGGCGCCCAGAGTTGGGCCCCGCTCGACCTCGGGCCGGCACTCCAGGACATCGTGAACTTCGAAGGCTACCTCCGAATGCGCCCCGGCGTCGCCCCCCGGACCCTGGAGACGCAGCTCGAGGCGCTCTCGGCCGAGCTCGGACCGAATACCGAGACCGGCCAGCCGTTGACCTATGTCCTGATCCCCTTGCTCGACGACGTCGTCGGGGACCTGGGGCCGACGGTCCTGATCCTCTCCGGAGCCACGGGCATCCTCCTGCTCATCGCCTGCCTGAACGTCGCGAACCTCCTGTTCGTTCGCGCAACTGCGCGGTCTCACGAGATCGGTCTCCGCGAGGCCCTCGGCGCCGGACGGCTCCGCATCATCCGGCAACTGCTGACCGAGAGCCTCACGCTCTCGGCTCTGGGCGGAATCCTCGGCGTGGGACTGGCTTTCGCCGGGCTCCGGGTCCTGCTGGGGATCGGTCCGAGCGACCTCCCCCGGCTCGACGAGGTGACGCTCGACGGAAACGTTCTCCTGTTCTCGGTTGCCGTCGTCGCCGGAGCCAGCATCCTCGTCGGCCTGGTTCCCGCGCTCCGGCTCAGCCGCTCCCGGCTGCGGTCACTCATCGACCGCGGCGGGAGAGGCGGCTCGCTCGGACTCGCCGAGAAGCGGGTGTTCGGCGTCCTGGTCATCGCCGAAGTCTCGCTTGCCGTCGTCCTCGTCGTCGGCGCCGGGATGCTGCTCCGGAGCTACTCCAACCTGACCCAGACGGATTTCGGTTTCGATCCGGACCGGATCCTGACCGTGCGGCTGAACGCGACGCACGTCCCGCTGGATTTCTCGGCCAACGTCGCGCCCGACGGGACCGTGGAGTACTCCGGGAACGGTTACCAGCCCGTCACGGATTTCTACGACAACCTGTCGAACCGGATCTTGGGCCTTCCCGGCGTCGTCGGCGTGGCCCACGGCCAGGAACTCCCGCTCCAGCCCAACGTGACCCAGGCATCCACCGAACCCTTGCGGCTGGCCGACCGGCCCGATGAGGAGTATCAGGTCCGGATCCGCACAGTGTCCCCGGAATTCTTCGACCTGCTCGAGACGCCGATGGTCGCTGGGCGCGGCATCGAGCCGGCCGACCGCCGGGGAACCCCGGGAGTCGGCGTCGTCAACGAAGCGTTCGTTCAGCGCTTCTTCGGGGGGGAAAACCCGATCGGCCGGCGCGTCCTGCTGCCGTCGGCCGACTTCCGCATCCCCCGAACCGCGGACGAACCGGCCGGGCGCGGCCTGGGTTTCGCCGAACGCATCGAGGATTCGGTGGAGATCGTCGGGGTCGTCGCCGATGTCCGGTTCCTGGACCGCCGGACTCCGCCGCCGCCGCATCTGTTCATGGCGACGGCGCAGTTCACCACGCGCATGCGTAATCTGGCTGTCAAGACGGAGTTCGACAACCCGCAGAGTCTCGTGGAAACGATTCGGCGTGAGATCGCCGACATGGCGCCCACGCTCCCGGTCGAGTTCGACGTCTATTCGCAGGTGGTCGACCGGACGATCGCCCGGCAACGTCTCGGAACGGTCCTGCTGGGCGTCTTCGCCTCCATCGCCCTGATTCTTTCTGCAGTGGGAATCTACGGCGTGATGGCCTCGAGCGTCACCGAGCGCACGCGGGAACTCGCCTTGCGTTCCGCGCTCGGCGCGTCGGCCGGACAGGTGCTCGGCTCGGTCGTCATGCGCGGACTGACGCTCGGCGTCATCGGCGTCGGGATCGGAGCCGGGATGGCGGTCGCGTTTCGGGAAACGCTCGCGAGCGAGGTGTTT
>CAZTTI010000256.1:0-2634 GCA_964615925.1 uncultured Solibacteraceae bacterium | reverse complement strand
GGGGCTCAACGGCGCCGGGAAGACCACCCTCCTCCGCATCCTCGCCGGCGTGGAAACCCAGGACCTGGGCGAAGTCGTCCTCGGACACAAAGCATCGCTCGGTTACTACGCCCAGGAACACGAGCAGATCCTCGCGGGCGTCTCGGTCTTCGATCACATCAAGAAGGTTTCCGCAGGCGTCCCCGACCAGCAACTCCGGGCGCTCCTCGGGCACTTCCTTCTCGCCGACAAGGTGGAACAGGATGCATCGACTCTGTCCGGAGGCGAGAAGACCAAGTTGGCGCTGGCGATGCTGATGACATCACGGCCGAACGTCCTGCTGTTGGACGAGCCCACCAACAACCTCGATCCGCAAGCCAAAGAGGCTCTTCTCGGAGCGTTGGCCACATATCAGGGCACCATCGTCCTGGTATCTCACGACACCGATTTCGTCGCGCAACTTCAACCTGACCGGGCGCTGATGATGCCCGAAGGCGAAGTTCACTACTTCGACGACTCGATGCTCGATCTCGTCGCGATGGCCTGATCTGGGCCGGGTGGCGGGGAAGGCGCTCGGCTTCGCTGAGTAGCGGCAGCCTGAACAGGTCCGCCCGGCCCGAATCGGCCGTGGCCGAGCGCAAGGTCTGCATCCTGGTGTGGTTCGATACCGACCAGTTGACGCGAGCGATACTGGGCAACCCGTTGGTCGTGGATGGAACGGAGACGGGCGGCGGCTCGCTCCATCCGGGACCGGGCTCCGTCGTCCATGCCGTGCATCGTCACCTCCGTCAGGCCAGCATTCCCCCTGAGGCGAGACCGAAACGGAGTTTCTGGGCGCAGCTGGCTGTTGACGCCCGTCCGCGGCACGGATGTCAATCGAGAGTGGGGGAGTACCGCGGTCGCGGGCGTCTCATCCGCTGGCGGCTTCCAGCTCGTCTTCGGAGATGATGCGCTCGTCGGGGTCCCCGGAGTCGCCGCCGCCGGGAGCGAATCGGAGCCCGTCCATGTACGGGGTGGGCTCACCCTTGCGGAACCCGAGGAACTCCTTGGCGTAGTACTCCCGCGCATCTTCGACGCTGCGGCGTCCCTGGACGACGTCGTCCATCAGATTGAGCGCCAAGAAGTTGGCTTGTTCGTCGTGGCATCGGGCTGACACCTCGCCGGCGGTGCGCTCCACCACCACGGACCCGTCGAATTCGGCGAGCGGGGTGAACGCTTCGGGGGGAACGTGATAGTCGAGCACCGATTCGACGGAGTCGATGTGGGGGGCGGGAAACTGGTGCTCGAAGTATTCCTTCGACGCGACGATCCTCTTCCATGGGTCGGCCTGACGCCAGATCAGCAGTGAATCCGTCGCCTCGTCCGGCTCCCCGCGCGCGTCGATGACCAGTTCCGCCGCTTCGCGAGATTCGTCTGGCCATGTGGATGTGATTTCACGGGCAGGTCGCATGATTGGCTCCTTCCGGCTCGCTTCTCTCACGGTTACCCCGCCATCAGCGATCCGAAACGGGCCTGTCCCACCGAGCGATACCGCCTCGGCGCGTCAAGAGTCCGACGCGGGGCGGGGCAGCGGTCGCGTCGCCGGCCCTTCGAGCACCTCGCCATCGATGGAGAACCGGGATCCGTGGCACGGGCAATCCCAGGTGGTTTCCGCCTCGTTCCACTGCACGGTGCACGCCAGGTGGGTGCACGTCAAGGAGACGACGTGCAATTCCCCGGAAGGATCGCGGTATGCCCCGACGGTGGCGTCCCCGGTGTCGACGATGCCCCCGCGTCCTTTCGGGAGTTCCCGCGTCTCGGGCGCGCGGAAGCGGGCGGCGTGGCCGGTGACGAACTCGAGGCCGACCTTGGCATTGTCCATGGCCGCTCTCGCCAGACCCCGGCGATCGGGCAGTCGGTCCGCTCGGAAAGTGGAGAGCCACGGATTGGCCTCGCCGGAGATCGAGTCCGCCAGCATCCTGGCCGCCGCGGTGCCGTTCGTCAGCCCCCATTTGTCGAACCCGGTGGCCACGTGAACGTGTCGTGCCCGCGGGGACCTGCCGACGTAGGGGAGACCGTCGACAGAGGTGTAGTCCTGCGCCGACCAACGGTATTCGAATTGTGCGACGTCGAAGTGCGCCCTCGTCGATTCTTCGAGATCGCCCCACCGCCTCGGGGTGGAATCCGCCGAACCGGTTTCGTGGCTTTCGCCCACCACGATCACCCCGCGATCGCCCCATGGTCGCACCGAGCGAGTTGGCGCGTCCACCGACAGGTACATGCCGGTGGGAGAGCGCTCCGAGAGGCGAGCGGCAACTCCGTACGCCCGTACTGGGCGCGTCTTGGCGAAGAACCCGCCGCGGTCGACGAAGGGGAGCAGAGTGGCGACCACGACCTCGTTCGCCGCGATCTCGCCGTGGTCGGTCTTCACGATCGCTCCACCGTCGATCTCGGTCACATCGAGCGCCCGGGTCTTCTCATAGATGCTCCCGCCCTCCGCGCGAACCAGGCGCGCAAGACCGGCGCAATAGCGTCCCGGATGGAGATGGGCCTGTTCGGAAAAACGAACGGCCAACTCGAAATCGAATGGGAGCTCGCTCTCGTCGGTGAGCGCCGAAGGAAGGTCCAGCGTCGTGGCGGCCGCGTGTTCGGCCTCGAGGAGACGGCGATTGTTCG
>CAZTTI010000255.1:0-2699 GCA_964615925.1 uncultured Solibacteraceae bacterium | reverse complement strand
GGCGCATCGACAAATGCAGGCGGGAGGACGCGACGAAGACGAGAATCAGGAAGATGCCGCCGAAGACCACCAGCAGAAGGACATCGGTGTCGCGAAACAGCGGCGGGCGAACGGGACGGTTGTAGCCGTAGGAGTCCTGGGACATCTTCAGGTCCAGTTGAAGGCAGCGAAGACCAGAGCCATCAGGGTCAGATAGATCAGGACGATCAGGATCTCCGGCCGCGGGCGCCGGCGCGGCTTCCACTCGAACGGGCTCTGAGGCTCGAAGAACCAGGTGGCGAGGATCCTGAAGCTGCCGATGTCGGGACGCTGGTTCCGCATGGCATCGAAGTCGGAACGGATCCGTTCAGCCAGGACGGGTTCTGCGGATCGGGACTCCATGGAACTCCTTACAGAATCAACGTGACCACGATCGGATCGGAGCCACTCGACGGGAACGTCAGCTCGAGCACAGACGGCCAGGATTCGTCGATCGCAAAATCGAGCGCCAACAGCCCGGATCTTCGGGCTTCCGGATCGAGCGCGGGTATCGGAAATCCAGCTTCCGACACCTGAACGGGTCGACGGCCGCTCGCGCGGACCGCGCCGGAAATCTCCGGTCCCACCTGGCTATAGCGCCAGATGAAGAGGGAAACGGGCGAGCGCGGCTCGGTCAGCGAGACGACCGCGGGAAGACCGGAAACGTACGGCCCCCGGCTGCGGTTGTCGACCGTGTACCGGATCAGGAGATCCGAATCCCGTTGGAGCACGTCCGTCACACGAATGTTCACCTGGGATTCCGAAGACACCATCTCGACGGCCCGGACAGGGATACCTTCCAGGGCGAGCTTCCCGGCCAGCTCTTCCGGTGAGGGCCCCATCGCGACGTTGACGTCCGGCTCCCGAACTGGAACCTGCTGATCGATCGCGAAGTGGGCCGTCTCGACGGAGACCGCGGGCTGAAGCTCGTATGTGAATCGTGTCGACGCGGTCCAGACGAAGAGGTTCGTGGATACGCCGCCCTCCAGGGGTTGGACGAACACTTTGTTGCCCTGGCGTTCGATCCGGAACGCCGGGCTCCCGGCCGCGGCCATCGTTACCGGCTCGGCGAACTCGATCACGGTCAGATGGTCGAGGGCCGTTTCCAGCGTCTTGACCGCGCCCCGGTCGGCGGGCTCGTTTTCGATGCGCTGGGCCGGGGTCGTCAGCATCAGGGTCAGAACACCCGCCAACAGTCCTTTCAACATCTCTTTTCCTCCGATCTTCGTAACCAACGACTCTCGTCGAGCCGCGAAATCCGGTTCCCTCTGGGGGAACCCGCCCAACGTTCGGAACCAGTAGCACCGGCGACACTTGTGGAGCCGGTTAGAAACGCCGCCGCCCAAAAAAAGGCCCCCGGAAGACCAGCCGTGAGCCGGCCGGTCTTCCGGAGCAGTGGGGCGATCAGGCGGGACGAGTCGGGGAGTTGACGGCGGGGCGTTGGGGTATGCCTTCGAAGACGAGCTGGCCGTTCTCCGCCCGTCCGCGTCCGTTCCGCATCGGGAACGGGTGGACGCGGCTGACGCGGCGCCCGCCACGGAACACGTCGCCGTTCCCGGCCACTTCGAGGAGGAGCGTCCGCTGTTCCGGACCCGGACCGCTCCCGTTTCCCCCTCGTTCGACCAGAAACACGCGGCCTTCGGCATCGAACTCGATCTCGCCGTCCACGAGCGACGGGGCCGCCAACCGGACCGGCTGGCTGCCGGTTTCCTCGGCGATCATGTCGATGGCCTCCTGCGGAAACGTGTGCCACAGCAACGAACCCCGGCTCCGGCGGGCGCAGACCACCGTGTGCAGCGCCTGGCACCACCCGCGCCGATTCTCCTTCTTCTCATCCGCCCACTTGCGCACGAGCATCAGCAGCGCCCTCAGCTCGTCCCTCGTCCGCTCCTTGTTCGAGAGAAACGCCATCCGCGCCGCGTTGCGCCTCCGGCGGGCCGCCTCCCGCGCGTCCTTGTCCTTGCCGCGCCGGACGGCCTCGTATTCCGCCTCCGCGTCGGAGACTTCCCGGTCGATGTCGGTCTTCCGGGACATGACTCGTCCGACTTCTCCGGCGTAGAGGCGATTGATTTCCCGGCACTCCTCGAACATCTCCTGAGAGAACTCCGCTCCGGAGATGACCCCGTGGAAGTCGCCGATGGGAAGGGTCGTCCGAAAGAAGTCGTCGACCTCCTTCCGGACCGCGTTGTACAGAAACCCCACCGTGTCAGCGGGGTCGACCTCGATGGACACCGGCATCCGGGACACCTGCTCTTCGCGCTTGTGCCGGAGCCACGGCGCGGTGCGGATCTCCCTCCGGATCTCCGCGACGCGCTCGCGAGCAACCTCGGTTCCGTGCTTCAGGCTGTCCAGTGCGTTCTGCAACTCGCGCACGAGCTCGTAGGCCAGCTCGGGACGACCCGCAGCGATGCACGAGGTCTGAAGATCCGTGATCGACCCGATCTCGTTGCCCTTTGCTTTGCTGGCAACCTGAGCCAGGTTCCACCACGGACTCTTCTGCTTCTTGAGCTTTTCCTTGCGGACGGGCGCCTGCTCCCGGTGCGCGATACGGTCCCTGACGAACTTAGGGAAGCGATCGCTCTCGACGATGCAGATCATGTCGAAGTCGAAGTCCCCACCGTTCTTCGCGGCCGTCTTCGCGTGGAGGGTAAAGGTGCCCCGGAGGAGTACCTGAAGCTCGA
>CAZTTI010000254.1:0-6070 GCA_964615925.1 uncultured Solibacteraceae bacterium | reverse complement strand
TGTCGAATCGTGTCCCGCGATTTCGCCGATCCCGGGCCGAAAACGCCCGCCGCGTCACGCGGCGCGAACCCCACTTTAGCGCGGCCGAGGACAAATCTGGTCCAGCCCGGATGCTAGATCTGGTGGTCTGTTTGCACGACTCCGCAATATCGTGCGTTTTTCGCGGTTTATGCGGGACGAGTGGGCCCGGGGTCGGCCTCTGGGTCGGGGAATCCCTTAGACGAAACTCACTTCCGGCGCCTGGGGGATGAGGCCCTTCTCGTGGGCCTCGGCCATGAGGCGGCGGATTCCCTGCCGGCCGTCCTCGCCGTAGTCCAGCGTGAGGTCATTGACGTACATGCCGACGAACCGGTCCACGCGCTGCTCATCGAGCCCGCGGGAGAACGACAGGGCGTATTCCATCGCTTCGTTGCGATGGTCCAGGGCGTATTGGATGCTGTCGCGCAGATGGCCGCCGATTTGCCGCATGAGGCTTTCGCCAAGATCGCGGCGGATGACGTTGCACCCGAGCGGCAGCGGAAGGCCCGTTCGCTCCTGCCACCATTCGCCGAGGTCCACGACCTTGTGAAAACCCTGGTCGCGATAGGTCAGCTGACCTTCATGGATGAGGAGCCCGATGTCGAAGTCGCCCTTGGCCATCGAGTCGAGGATCCGGTCGAACGGAACCACCTTGTACTGGAAGTCGGGTGAGAACAGCCGGAGAACCAGGTATGCGGTGGTCAACGTTCCCGGCACCGCGATCGTCTTCGAAGCGAGATCGGCGGCCGCAAGCGGCCGCCGTGAAACGACGACGGGACCGTAATTGCGTCCGAGGCTCCCCCCGGAAGACAACAAGGCGTACCGCTCGGTCAGATACGCGTACGCATGGAAGGAAACCGCCGAGATCTCGTACGGAGACTTCCCATCCAACGCCTGCCGGTTGAGGGTTTCGATATCGGAAAGCGTGTGTTCGTAGCGGAGGTCTCCGGTGTCGATCTTCCGCGTCGCGAGCGCGTAAAACATGAAAGCATCGTCCGAGTCCGGACTGTGCGCTACACGTATGGTTTGCATGGGTTGGATATCTTCCTGATTTTGCTTCGCTCCGAGGACGGGCGTTTCCCCTCGCGGCCAGCGCAGTATCGTAACACAGATCGGCAGCACACCCGTTCAACGGCGGGGAGCTTCGGTGGCCACGTTGCCAACGAGTACCGCAAGTCGTTCCGACGCCACCTCAAACCAGGTGGATCTCGAATCGATCCGATCGATCTAAATACGCCACTCCGGCGGCTACTGCCGGCGCCGTTTCCCCGGCGATTCGCACTCGACGTTGTCGATCAACCGCGTGTTCCCGACCTGAATCGCACCGGCGACACGGGCCCCTGCACGGGCGGTTTGGAGCGGCTCCATGGTGTCCGCGTCCACCAACGCCAGGTAGTCAACGGTCACGCTCGGTTCGAGTTCGATCACTCTGCGGGCCGCGTCGAGAATGATATTCGCTCGAACGTCCCCGTTTTTCGCGCGCTCCCGCGCGACGCGCAACGCGCGATAGAGGACCGTCGCCGCCTGACGCTCGGCCGATCCCAGATACCGGTTGCGGCTGCTCACGGCCAATCCGTCGTCTTCCCGGACAACGGGGCAGGCGACGATCTCGACCGCGACGTCGAGGTCGGCCACCATGCGCCGGACGACGGCGAGTTGCTGCAGGTCCTTCTCGCCGAAATACGCGCGGTCGGGAGCCACGATGTTCAGGAGCTTCAGCACGACCGTCGCCACGCCCTGAAAGTGCCCCGGGCGAAGCGGCCCGCAGAGCCCCTCGGATTCCCGGCCGGGGACGACGGCGGTTTCCAGCGCGCGCGGATAGATCTCGCTTTCGCCGGGAAGGAACACCGCGTCCACTTCGCGGCCGGCCAGGAACCGGCGGTCGGAATCGAGATCGCGCGGGTAACGGTCGAGATCCTCTCCGGGGCCGAACTGGGTGGGGTTCACGAAGATGCTGACGACGACGATGCCGCCGTCCGCGCGAGCGCGGTCGATGAGGCTTCCGTGTCCTTCGTGGAGCGCCCCCATCGTCGGGACCAGTCCCACCCGCATTCCATTCCGGCGCATTTCCGCCATGAACTCGCCCATGGCTGATCGCGTCGTGAACTCGACGGGCACGGAGGTCAGAACCGCGGAAGCGTGTGGGTTCCCGACTCGGTCGGGAGCGATCGACCGGAGCGGACATCGCGCACCCAGCGGCCGGCCGCCGCCATCACATCCTCGCCGAGCTGGGCGTAGGGCATCACGAATGGAGGGATCTCGCCGGCACCCAATCCGAGCAGGTCGTGACTGACGAGCACCTGGCCGTCCAAGCCGCCGCCTGCGCCGATTCCGATCGTGGGAATCGCGAGCGCGGCCGTCACGCGGTCGGCGACGGCGGGGGGGACCGACTCGAGGACGAGAGACATGACGCCGGCCCGCTCGAGTTCGAGCGCGTCGGCCAGGAGACGTTCGGCGGCGTCTTCGGTCCGGGCCTGCGGCCGAAAACCCCCGAGCTGGTGGACCGACTGGGGCGTGAGGCCCAGGTGGCCCATCACCGGAATCCCGGCGTCGGTGAGGCGCCGCGAGAGCTCCAGCACCGGGCCTTCGAGCTTGACCGCGGCCGCGCCGCCTTCCTGCACGAGGCGTGTGGCGTGGCGCATTCCCTCGGACACGGGGCCATGTGCGGTCATGAAAGGCATGTCGGCCACGACGAGGGCGCGGCGGGCGGCGCGGGCCACCATCTCGGTGTGGTAGACCATCTGATCGATGGTGACCGGCACCGTCGTCTCGTGCCCCTGAACGACCATGCCCAGCGAGTCGCCAACAAGCAAAACGTCGACGCCGGCGCGGTCGAGCAACCGCGCCATCGTCCAGTCGTAGGCGGTGAGGACGGCGATCTTCTCCGAACGCCGCTTCATGGCTCGGAGATCAGGCACCCTCACGCGCGACCGCCGGGGGCTGTGATCGGGGCCGCTACCGGGATCGCTTCCCATCGTCATCGCAAGCGCACTCCTTCACGAGGTCCGTCGCTTCATCGTATCAGAACTCACGAATAGGGGTCCCTCCCGAGAACGACGGTGTCGTTCGGCGCGTTCATGCGATAAGTGATGCCCTTCCATACGATCTTGCGGCTCCAGATTGCGGCAGCGATATTGCCGAGGAAGAGGAACGCGATCAGCGGTGACGCCAGACAGTAGAACCATCTGCGGGTCTGGATCGACGGATGAGAAATCGTCCTCCGCGCTGCCGCCAGGCGGTTGTTCCCGCGATAGGCCGCCATGCCGACCAGGGTCAACCAGAACAGGGCGGGAAGGGGGCCGGAACCGAGCGACAGCGTGAGCGCAAGGAGGGTTCCGGTGAACAGCGTATACGAGACCAGGGCCATTCTCCAGACGGCCGGTGCGTAGACACGCGTGATCTTCATCTGGCGCGTCGAAAACTCCCACAGATCGGACCACCGGCAGGTTCCGTACGATGGGACCAGGCACGTCGGAACGTACACGATCCGGAGGTTCGCCGCGCCGACGGCCGCCGTCAATTGGAAATCGTCGCTCAAGGCCCCCTCCCAGCACGCGGCCACGCCGATGCGATCGAAGACATCCCGGCGGATGGCCATCGACCCGCCCCAGGCGAAGTTCTTCGATCCCGGCCCGAGAAAGCCCAGAACCGAGGCGTTCCAGGCCGAACGGAAGCTCGATGCCCAATACCCGCCGCCCGGGGAAACCTCGTGCCGGTCCGCCGGCGCCACGTACCATCGATAGCCGGTGGTGGCGCCGATCACGGGCCTCTCTTCGGGCCGGTCCGAGCCGGACACCAGCGGCGCGGTCAGCTCGCCGAGCCAATGCGGTGGAAAGCGCGCATCGGCGTCGGCGAAAACCCACACGTCGGCGTCGGCACCGAAGCGCTCGACCGCCACGGTCAGGTTGTGGACCTTCTGCCCGGAGCGCGTCGCCGGACCCGCGATGACGACATCCGCGGCGCCTCCCGCGCCCAATCGGGCGGCCACGGCGTGGGCCGGGTCCTCCCGGCTCTCGACGATGAACGTCACGTGGAAGCGGGGATGGTCCTGGTCGACGAGCGAGCGGAGGTTCGCTTCCAGGCCGGCCGGCGTTCCCCGGATCGGGCAGAAAATCCTCACGTTCGGCACCGTCCCCGTCCCAGCATGGAACTTGTGCGGATAGGTCTCCGCATACCGGGCGTTCCTGCGGCCGTCCCGGATCGACACCAGGGCCTGGGCCACCATCAGGCAGGAGAAAAAGAAGAGGACGCTGTTCATTTCGGGAATCGGTGAGAAGATCCGCCTAAAGTTTTCGGACCCGTGTACCGATACAACGAGAGACAGGGAAATCGCAAATGGACTCCTCGACCAACATCACCGGGCTCTCCCACGACGACCTGGCCAACCTCCAGCGGATTCATCCGACGGAGAACGGCGACCGGGAAGAGCGCCGTCCACCCCAGCGACGGCTGAAGCGCCGCAACCGGAAGGGGAACCCCGTCGATGCCACCCCTCCGCCGCCAACCTATACCCCCGACGGCCAGGTGGCCGACGATACCTCGTCCCACCGCGTGAACGTGTCGGCGTAGGGTTCGTCCTCGACCGTCCGTGGCGGATCCACAGGTATTGCCGCGCGCCGCGAACACCGGCTTCGTGTCGGCTGCCGCCTCGCCGCCTCGCCGCCTCGCCGCCTCGCCGCCTCCTTGATCCCCCGCACGGAGGAACCGTGCGGGGCTGCCATAAGAAACAACCGTTGGGCGCGGACTTTGACGGAGCCCTGTCTCCGCGGCACCCCGAATTGACAATTCTCCGACCCATCCGCTACCTTGGAAAGTTGGGCCCGTATTCGCAAGAAGGGAGAAACGTCGATGGGATCGCACACCGTAGAACTCACGGAAGGCAATTTCGAGAGCGAAGTCGAGAAGTCCAGCATCCCCGTGCTGGTGGACTTTTGGGCGGCCTGGTGCGGCCCGTGCCGTGCGCTCGCGCCCACCGTCGACGAAATCGCAAAGGACTATGACGGCAAGGTCAAGGTCGGCAAGCTGGACGTGGACGCGAACAGCGCCCTGTCGGCCCGTTTCAGCATTCGGGGCATCCCGACACTCCTGATCTTCAAGGACGGTCAGGTCAAGGAACAGCTCGTCGGCGCGGTTCCTAAAGCCACCATCGAGAGCGCCCTGTCGAAGCACATCTGAGGCAGGTGAAGCCCGGCATCGTGTACAACCCGGCCCCCAGTACGCCCGACCGCGCGCCCGATCGCACGCCCGATCGCGCGCCCGATCGCACGATGGTCGAGAATGTCCGGTTTCGCGCCCTGCAATTGCACGGCAAGATCCGCCGGTTCATCCGTGCCAACGTCTACACGGGCGAGAACGATGCGCTGCTCGAGAAACGCCGCGGCGAATGCACGCGGTGCGGCGCCTGTTGCAAGATCCTGATCCGATGTCCCTTCCTCGTCGAGGAGAACGAAGAATATTCCTGCTCGATCCATGGCCGCCATTTCGCTCAGTGCCAGCTCTTTCCCATCGTTCCGCGGGACCTCGCCGAGATCGACGAGGAGTGCGGCTACAACTTCGAAACCGAGTGACCCCCTTGTTCCAACCTTGCGGGCGACGTGTGCCTCTATGACGCTTGAAACCAAGTCGAACCTGGCCAGCCTCTATGACGCTTGAGACCAAGACGAACTTGGCCATCGTGGGCGGGCAGTGGGGCGACGAGGGCAAGGGCAAGATCGTCGACATCTGCTCGCGGGACTTCGGTGTCGTCGCGCGTTACCAGGGGGGGCACAACGCCGGCCACACGATCCGTATCGGGTCGGAGAAGCACGTCCTGCACCTGATCCCATCGGGAATCTTCCAGCCGAAGATCACGTGCGTGATTGGAACCGGAGTGGTGCTTGACCCCAAGGCCCTGATCGACGAAATCGCGTCACTCGAATCCGGGGGCTTCAGCGTCAACGGCCGACTGCACGTCTCGACCCGCTGCCAGTTGATCTTTCCCTATCACCGGGAGGTCGAGGCCGCGATCGAACACCACCTCGGGGACGACAAGATCGGGACGACATCGCGCGGA
>CAZTTI010000253.1:0-7260 GCA_964615925.1 uncultured Solibacteraceae bacterium | reverse complement strand
ACCTGATCGCCTTTTCCCATCAGCTCGAACACGTGACAGGACAGGTTTTCGCCGTGTTCGTCATCGTGGTCGCAGCCGCCGAAGCGGCCGTCGGCCTCGGAATCGTCATCGCGATGTTCGCCAACAAGGAAACGGTCAACGTCGGCGAAATCGATCTCATGAAGTGGTGAGATGAATTTTCTCGATCTGATCTGGGTTATTCCGCTCTTCCCACTCGCCGGCTTCGTCATCAACGGGCTCGCCGGCAAGAACGCCCCCAAGGCGTTCATCAATACCGTCGCGTGCGGGACCGTCTTGCTGGCCTTCATCTTCTCGGTGGGCGCCGTCATGGGCCTCGTCGGACTCGACGAGGCCGAACGCTCGCATTCCGTCGTCATTTACGAATGGATCGACGCGGGCGACGCCCACACCTCTTCCGGCCTGCTCGCCCGGTTCTCGGTCGGATGGGGCTTCCTGCTCGACCCGCTCTCGGCCGTCATGGTCCTGTTCGTGACCGGGATCGGTTTCCTGATCCACGTCTATTCGATTGGCTACATGGCCCACGAGGACGGCTACTATCGGTTCTTCGCCTACCTGAACCTGTTCATGTTCTCGATGTTGACGCTGATCCTGGGCGGCAACTATCTCATGATGTTCATCGGATGGGAGGGTGTCGGCCTCTGTTCCTACTTGCTGATCGGGTTCTACATCAACAAGCAGAGCGCGGGCAACGCCGCGAAGAAGGCCTTCGTCGCCAACCGGGTGGGCGACTGGGGTCTGTCGATCGGGATCATGACGATCTTCTTCACGCTCGGGACGCTCGAGTTCACGGGGGTGAGGGAGGCCGTATTCGCCGGGGTCGAGGCGGGAACGTTCAACGTCGGCGATCCCGTTTTCATCCTGATCGGCCTGGCCCTCTTCATCGGCGCAACGGGAAAGTCCGCCCAGATCCCGCTCTACGTCTGGCTGCCAGACGCGATGGAAGGACCCACGCCCGTCAGCGCCTTGATTCACGCCGCAACGATGGTCACCGCCGGCGTGTACATGCTCGCCCGGAGCAATTTTATTTATCAACTCGCGCCGGAAGCGATGATGGTGGTGGCCGTGGTCGGAGCCCTGACGGCACTGTTGGCCGCGACGATCGCCCTGGTCCAGAACGACATCAAAAAGGTCCTGGCGTATTCGACGGTCTCCCAGCTCGGGTACATGGTCATGGCGATCGGTGTCGGGGCATTTGCCGTCGCCATCTTCCACGTCATGACGCATGCGTTCTTCAAGGCCCTGCTCTTCCTAGGGTCCGGAAGCGTCATTCACGCGATGCACCACGAACAGGATATGCGGAAGATGGGGGCGCTCAAGGACAAGATCCCGGTGACGTTCTGGACGATGGCCGTCGGGACCGTCGCCATTGCCGGAATCCCGCCGCTGGCGGGTTTCTTCTCGAAGGACGAGATTCTGTACCGGACGCTCACGAACCCGCAGGGAAGCGCGGTCCTCTATGCGATCGGTCTCGCGGTTGCGGGGCTGACGGCGTTCTACATGTTCCGCATGTTGTTCATGACCTTTTTCGGGGAGTCGAACGTGGATCCCCACGTTCATCCGCACGAATCTCCGGCGGTGATGACGGTTCCGCTCGTCATCCTGGCCATCGGGTCGGTCACGGCGGGCTGGATCGGCCTGCCCGCGTGGATTCCGGTAGACAACTACTTCGAACACTTCCTCGAACCGGTGTTCGAACCGCTGCCGATCCCGATGGCCGAAGTCGAAGCGCACTCGCACGCTTTCGAGATGGGGTTGGCGGGGCTATCGGTCCTCGTCGCTCTGGCGGGCATCTTCGTCGCGTACACGATGTATTACAAGAAGAGCGCGTTGCCCGCGAAGCTCGCCGCCCAGTGGAAGACCGCGTACGAGACGCTCGCCAACAAGTACTACGTCGACGAGATCTACAACGCCGTGTGGGTGGACGGGGCGAAAAGTGCCGGCCTCGGGTTGTGGAGGTTCGATGCGTCCGTGGTCGACGGAGGAGTGAACGGAACCGCGAGCGCCACGCGCCAGAGCGCGCTCGGATCCGGCTGGTGGGACCGTTGGATTGTCGACGGCGCTGTCCGGTTCGTCGGCGGCTTCATCGACACGTTCAGCTGGCCCGTGCGGCTCGTCCAGACCGGCCACGTCCAGAACTATGCGCTCCTGATGGTTCTCGGCGTCCTCGTTCTGATCGGATATCTGTTGTGGGGTTAGCCCGCTGGCAGGAGATTCTATAGATGGATTTCTTCAGATCAAACATCCTCACGCTGGTGGCGTTCTGGCCGCTGGCCGGGGCCATCGTCCTGATGTTTCTCCCGAAGGAGAACAAAGGCCGGATCCGGTTGTGGGCCAACATCGTGGCCGGCACCGGCTTCCTGATCTCCGTCCCGCTGTTCTTCTGGTTCGACTACGACGACGGCGCGACGATGCAGTTCACCCAGAGCGTGACCTGGATCGAATCGCTGGGCGTCTCCTATTCGGTCGGGATCGACGGCATCAGTCTCCTGCTGGTTCTGCTGACCACGCTGCTCGGCACGATCGCCGTGCTTTCGTCGTGGGAATCGATCCAGGAACGCGTGAAGGAATATTACGTCTTCATGTTGATGCTCCAGACCGGCATGCTGGGCGTCTTCATCACGCTCGACTTCTTCATGTTCTACGTGTTCTGGGAAGTCATGCTCGTCCCGATGTATTTCCTCATTGGCGTCTGGGGCGGTCCGCGGAAGCTCTACGCGGCGATCAAGTTCTTCCTCTACACGCTGGTCGGTTCGGTCCTGCTTCTGCTCGGCATCCTGACCCTCTACTTTCAGTACCCGACGATCGCCCAGGCGATGCCGGAACTGGCGGCGCAATACGGCCTCGATTACACGTTCAACATCCTGGCGTTCCAGGACATGGCTCCGGGCCTCGATCCGGACCTGCAGTGGTGGATCTTCCTGGCGTTTTTCGTCGGGTTTGCGATCAAGGTTCCGATGTTCCCGTTTCACACGTGGCTCCCGGACGCCCACGTCCAGGCGCCGACGGCGGGGTCGGTCATCCTGGCCGGCGTGCTCCTGAAGATGGGGACCTACGGGTTCGTTCGCTTCAGCCTCCCGATGCTGCCCCAGGCTTCGGTGGACTTTACGGGCTTTATGATCGCGCTCTCGATCATCGCCATCATCTACGGTGCGCTGGTCGCGATGATGCAGAAGGACATGAAGAGCCTGGTGGCGTACTCCTCGGTGAGCCACATGGGCTTCGTCACGCTGGGCATGTTCGCGCTGAACCCGAATGGCCTCAACGGCAGCATCCTGCAACAGATCAACCACGGCATCTCCACCGGAGGGCTCTTCCTCATCGTCGGCATCCTCTACGACCGGCGCCACACGCGTGAGATCGCCGAGTTCGGCGGGCTGTCGTCGATCATGCCCAAATACGCCGTGATCTTCCTGATCATGACGATGTCGTCAATCGGCCTGCCATTGCTGAACGGCTTCATGGGAGAGTTCCCAATTTTGATGGGCGCCCTCGAGGAGAACCTGTGGTGGGCCATCGCGGGCGCGTCGGGAATCGTGCTGGGCGCCGCCTACATGTTGTGGCTCTACCAGCGGGTGATGTTCGGCAAGCTCGACAACCCGAAAAACGAAAATCTCCTCGACATGAACATGCGCGAGATGGCGACCCTCATCCCGCTCGTGATCATGGCGTTCTGGATCGGGATCTACCCGGCGCCGTTTTTCCGGGCCCTGGACGCGCCGGTGAACAAAATCGTGGAGGCCGTCCGTCCAGGCTTCTTCGACGTTCCTCCAGTAAATGAAGAACTCGCGGCCGACGCGGCGGGCGCGGCCCTCACGATTGACGTGATCGAAGACGCGGCGCTCGACGGAGCACAGGACTGATGGGCGAGTTCTTCCAGATCCAGGACCTCGGCGCGATCGCGCCGGAGCTGGCGGTGACGCTGTTCGGCCTCATCGTGCTGCTCTTCGACATCGTCATCCCGGACAAGCGGCGGCTCGGTTACATCGCGCTTGCCGGCCTCGTCATCGCGGGAGTCTTGCTCTATCGGATCAGCTCCCTCGACGTCACGGCGTACGGAGGTCAGCTCATCGTTGATCCGTTCGCGGCGTATTTCAAGCTGATGTTCCTCGTCGCTGCGGCGCTCACGATCGGGATGTCGATGCGTTACCTGGACATCGAGGGTGAGCAACACGGCGAGTTTTACGCCCTGCTCCTGTTCGCCACGATGGGCATGATGTTCATGTCGGGGGGCAATGACCTGGTGACGTTGTACATCGGTCTGGAAACGATGGCCATCGCCACCTATATCCTCGTGGGTTTCCTCCGGGGGAGCGTGCGTTCGAACGAGGCGTCGGTCAAATATTTCCTGTTGGGGGCGTTTTCCTCCGGCGTCCTGTTGTACGGGATGTCGCTGCTCTACGGGATCTCCGGGTCTACCCGCCTGGTCGAGATCGCCGATGCCCTGAGCCGTCGCGACCTGACCGATCCCGTGTCGTTGATCGCTGTGATCACGGTGGCCGCCGGCCTCTTCTTCAAGATCGGCGCCGTGCCGTTCCACCAGTGGACGCCCGATGCGTACGAAGGTGCGCCAACGCCGATCACGGCGTACATGTCCGTGGCGGTCAAGGCGGCCTCCTTCGCCATGATGGTCCGGATCTTCATGGTTGCGGTTTCGCCGTTGCGCGATCAGTGGACGCCGATCCTGGCCGTCATTGCGGTGCTGACGATCACTGTGGGCAACATCGCCGCGTTGCGCCAGGCCAACATCAAGCGGCTCCTTGCCTATTCGTCGATCTCCCATGCCGGCTTCGTCCTTCTCGGCCTGATCGCGGGAAACGACACGGGCATGGTGGCGGTCGCGCTGTACCTCTTCGTCTACACGTTCATGAACATCGGGACGTGGGGGATCGTGGTGGCGTTGCGGCGCAAGGGCTTCATCGGCGAAAACGTCGACGAGATGAACGGCCTGTTTTTCAAACACCCCGCTGCCGCCGTCATGATGCTGATCTTCATGTTGTCGCTGGCCGGAATCCCGCCCACGGCGGGATTCGTGGCCAAGTACATGTTGTTCGCTTCGGTCATCGAGACCGGGCACGTGACCGTTGCCGTTCTGGCGGCCCTGAACGTCGCCGTCGGGCTCTACTACTACATGCGCGTGGTCGTGGCGATGTTCATCACCGAGCCGTCCGAAGACACGGGCCTTTCGCTCGCTCCCGGCCTGGTCTCGGTGCTGGTTGTGACGCTGGTCCTGACGTTGGTGATCGGGCTTTACCCGGAGCCCTTCATCGCGATGGCACGCGCGGCGACCGCCGCATTTTGATTCCATCCCGACATCCAGCCCGACATCCAGCCCGACATCCAGCCCGACAGGGAGCGCGCGGGAGCGCTCCCTCCTTGTCAGAACTCGGTGATCCGGATGGCGTTGTAGGCCTGGCCCTGGAGGAAGTAGTTGACGAACGTCAGGCCGCGATCGGGGTAGAGGTATTCGACGGCGTTGTTGCTGACTCGGTCTTCGATGATCTCGTCTTCCGGTCCCATCCACGCGCGCAGCATTTCCGCGTCACCGTCCTCGAGCCACGCCTTGAGGTTGGGATCCACGATCTGGTCCGCCAGCGTCGTCGTGATCACGAACTGCCGTGCTTCCCCCGTCACCTTCAACGTCCGGATCGTGAGCCCTCCGTCATGATAGGACTGCACCCAATCCTGGGATTCGCTCCCGGTTTCGCCGGACTGCTCGCCGAGGTTTTCGACGAAATCCGCCGTCACCTCCCCCAGCTTGAGGCCCATCAGCATGACGTTGGCGCTGGTGAAGTTGGGCTCCTCCTCCGTGATCGCAACTTCGGTGAGTTCATAGGCCGGCGCTGGAGGGGCTTCTGGTGGCGCTTCGCGAACCTGAGGTGCTTCTTCCGGTTCGGGGGCGCCGCATGCCGCCAGCACCACGGCGATGGCGGCCAGAGCCGCGACGACCGTGAATTGTTTGCGCATCTTCCAAAGTCCTCCCTTGGTGTGATTCGGCAAACCGCTGATTTGTAGGGTCTTATGGCTGCTTAGCCGCGGATTATACACCAAGCGGCGACGAGGAGGTATGGGAAACGTTGTGCCCCGTCCGGCCCGTCGGGGGGCGGGAGCCGGACGGAGCGGAGACGGATCAGGAGAGGCTTTCGAGCCGCTTCAAGGTGTCCTCGACGAGCTTGTTGTTGTCTTCGGAGGAGACGTTCCGCTCGAGAACCTTCGAGGCGATCTCAATGGAGAGTTCGGCGACCTGATTGCGGAGGTCGCTGATGGCCTGGGTCTTTTCCGCCGCGATCTGCCGTTTAGCATCGGTGATCATCGCGTCAGCGTCGGCCCGTGCCTTCCGCTTCATCTCCTCGCCAAGGGCCTCGGCGTCGCCACGGCTCTTTGCGATGATGCCCTCGGCCTCGACGCGGGAGGAGCGCAGGATTTCTTCCGATTCCCGGTTGAGGCGCTCGAGCTCGTTGCGTGCGGCCTCGGCATCTTCGAGCGACTTCCGGATTCCTTCCTGACGCGCCTCGAGCGCCTGGAGCAGCGGGCGCCAGGCGAACGCGGTCAGCAGGATCAGGAGGATGACGAAAGTCGCGATCGTCCAGATGTAGAGGCCGGGATCGAGTTGGACCAGTGGATTGTCCATTGTCCTTCTCCAGGCGATCCTCGGTTACTTCAGGAGAACGATCAGCAGGACGAACACCTCGGCCAGGATCGCCACGCCTTCGAGCAGGAAGAGCGGCAGATTGACGGCCGCCGTAATCTGGGAGGCGGCAGACGGCTGGCGCGCGATGCTTTCGGCGGCCGCCGCGGTGAACTTTCCGATGCCGAATGCGGCGCTGAAAACAATCATGCCGAGCCCGATGGCGGCGCCGAAATAGTGAAAGAACTCCATGCTGTGTCGTCTCCGTAGCTAGTGATGAACGTGAATGGCCATGCCGATGAACACGGCCGTAAGAAGGGTGAAAACGTAAGCCTGGACGAGGATCACGATGATCTCGAGGGCGGATATCCCGACCGCGAGCAGGACCGACACCCCTCCCGCGGCCATGCCGATTCCCGGGCCAAACAATTCGGTGAACAGGAACACGAATGACAGGATCGACAGGATCGCGATGTGTCCGCCGGTCATGTTCGCGGCAAGTCGCATCGTTAGCGCGAAGGGCTTCACGAACATGCCCATGATCTCGATCGGGATGAGGAGGATGTAGATCGGTTTCGCGAGACCGCTCGGAACCAGATTTTTCCAGTGTTTGA
>CAZTTI010000252.1:0-8187 GCA_964615925.1 uncultured Solibacteraceae bacterium | reverse complement strand
GGCGGCGCCGACGGTCCCGCCCGGCGGCGGTCGCGGGCTTCGAGGATCGTGCGGATCTCCTCCGGCGCGACGTTGCCCCGCCCCACTTCGATCAGCGTCCCCACGATCGACCGGACCATGTGCTGGAGGAAACCGTTGGCCCGGATCGTGAACACCCATTGGTCGGGGTCGCGGGTCCAGCCGGCTTCGAGGACCTCCCGGACCCGATCGCGGACTTCGGTCGACGCGGCCGCAAACGACGTGAAGTCGTGGACGCCCACGAACTCCGCTGTCGCTCGGTCCATCGCGTCGGAGTCGAGCGGTTGCCAAGTCGCGTGGACGTAGTGGCGCTGGAACGGGAGCACGACGATGTCGCGCCACAGGTGATATTCGTAGGTCTTGGCCGTCGCCGAGATCCGGGCGTGGAACCCGTCTCCGGCTTCCTCGACCCGGAGGACGCGAATGGCCGCGGGCAGGAGCGCGTTCACACCCCGATGGATCGCGCCGGCGTCCATCGGCCGTTCGGTGCGAAAATTGGCCACCTGGCCGTGGGCGTGGACGCTGGCATCGGTCCGGCCCGAGCCGTGGGTCGTCACCTCGTGGTCGAGCAGGCGGGAGAGCGCGGAATTGAGGGCGCCCTGAATAGTGGGCACCCCGGGCTGGAGCTGCCATCCGTGGTACGTTGTGCCGTCGTAGGCCAGGGTCAGCTTGACGTTTCGCATGGGTTCGGCCTCGGCCTCCCGAAAAACGAGGCAATATAACACGTTCGATCATGCCGCCGATCAGCGCCATCGTCATCACGCTCAACGAAGAGGATCGAATCCGCGAGACGATCTCGAGCCTGGGTTTCTCCGACGAGATCGTCGTCGTGGATTCGGGAAGCACCGACCGGACGCGCGAAGTCGCGGCCGCGGCCGGCGCCCGTGTCTTCGAGCGCGAATGGACGGGATATTCGGACCAAAAGAATCACGCGGCCGCCCTCGCGCTCCACGACTGGGTCCTGAGCATCGATGCCGACGAACGGCCGTCGGCGCCGCTGGCCGCCGAGATCGTCCGCTGGAAGCGCGACCCGGCAACCAACGCCGTGGCGATGTCGATGCCGCGCCGCGTGTTCTACCTCGGCCGATGGATCGGGCATTCGGGCTGGTACCCGGACCGGAAGATCCGTCTCTACGACCGGCGCTTCGCACGCTGGGAAGGCGGCTACGTTCACGAGGCCCTCTCCGTCGACGGCGCCGTCGGCCGTTTCGAGTCCGACCTGCTCCACTTCCCCTACCGTTCGCTCGCGGAGCACTACGACACCGTCGACCGCTACACGCGGCTCGCGGCCGCCCGGATGCTCGCCGACGGCGCCCGGTTCAATCCCGTTCGGCTTGTTCTTGGCCCGACCCTATACTTCCTCAGGAGCTTCCTCGTTCGGGGAGGGTGGATGGACGGGACGCGGGGGATCCTCATCGCTTACATGGGAGCGCGGTACGTCTACTTGCGGGAGCTGCGACTGATCCGATGATCGAATGGCTGATCGCGTTGGTAGCAGGACTCTGCATCGGCAGCTTCCTCAACGTGTGCGTCGCCCGGATTCCGGCACGGGAATCGGTGGTATCCCCGCGGTCGCGGTGCCCGTCCTGCCGCCGCCTCATCGCCTGGTACGACAACATCCCCATTGTGAGCTACCTCGTGCTCGGAGCGCGTTGCCGCGGGTGCGGGGAACCGATTTCGGGCCGTTATCCGGCCGTCGAGGCATTCACCGGGATCGTCAGCGTCCTGCTCCTCGTCAAGTACGGGTTGACGCCGGCATGGGGCGTCTACCTGCTTTTCGCGTCCGCGATGATCGTCCTCGTCCTGATCGATCTGGACCACCGCATCCTCCCGGACGCGATCACGCTGAACGGAATCTGGGCCGGGTTCGCCGCCAGCCTCTACCTGGCGCCGCCCAGCGGGCTGGCCACCCGGTTTTTCGCCATGCTGGATGCCGACGTCTCGAGCCCCCGGGTCCTCGCGCTCACCGGAAGCGTCTTCGGCGTTCTCTTCGGGGGTGGCCTGCTGTGGGCCGTTCGCGAGGCTTTCTTCCTGCTTCGCGGCGTCGAGGGCATGGGGTTCGGCGACGTCAAGATGATGGCGATGGTGGGCGCGTTCCTCGGACTGCCGCTGACGCTGCTGACGATCCTCCTGGGGTCGGTCGCCGGGTCGGTGCTGGGATTGGCCTTCATCCGGTTGTCCGGGAAGGAGCGCGGTTACGAATTACCGTTCGGGACGTTCCTCGGGGTTGGCGCCGTCATCGCCGTCCTCTACGGCAACGAGCTTCTCCGTTATTACTTCGAGAACGTCTTTCCGAAGGGAGTATGACGTCCGCCGTCGTCGTGACCGTCGTCGTCCTCGTTGCCGCCGGGCTGGTCACCAGCCGCGTTCGCTCCGAGCGGCGGAACCGCATTCTCAACGAGTCGATCACCAACAACATGCCGAGCGGCGTCGTCACCGTGGACGAGGCGGGCCGGATCACGTTCCATAACCCGGCGGCGCAACGCATCTTCGGATCCGCCCTGGGAACCGGCATCCGTCTCTCCGATCTCGTCGTGGCATCGGACCGGCTCGGCGATCTGATCCAGCATGCCGTCGACGACGGGGACACGTTCACCCGGGAGGAGTTCGATGTGCGCAACTCGCAGACCGGGGCACGGCAGATCGGCATGAGCGTTTCCCCGATCAGCGGCTCTGGAATGCGCGCGGCGGGCGCCCTGTGCATCCTGTCCGACCTCACCGAGGTGGTCCGGCTCCAGCGCGAACTCCGGTTGAAGGAGAACTTTGCCGCCCTCGGGGAGATGTCGACCGGAATCACCCATGAATTCAAGAACGCGCTCGCGACGATCTCCGGGTATGCCCAGATGCTCGAACGGGAACCCGATCCCGAGCGGGCGCGCGCATACGCCCGCGAGATCTTCTCCGACACGCGCCGGCTGACGCGCGTCGTGTCCGAGCTCCTGCAGCTCGCCCGTCCGGTCGATCTCGGCCTGGGGTCGGTCGCGCTCGACAACTTCCTTGAAGACACGCTCGAGGAACTCCGGCGGCAAAGGCCGGAAACCCCGAGGATCGAGTTCGCGGCCGCGGCGGGGTCGATCGTCGTCCGGGCCGACGAGACCCTGCTTCGTCAGGCCATCCTGAACGTCCTGATCAACGCCGTCGAGGCGACAGTGCCGGCGGCTGGAGAGCCGGAACCCACGATCCACGTGTCGTTGGATTTCGATCCCGACCGTGGCGGCGCCGAATCCGGGCGGGCCCGGATCCACATTCGCGACGACGGGCCGGGCATCCCTCCGGACGCGCTCGACAAGGTTCTGATCCCGTTCTTCACGACCAAACCCGAGGGGAGCGGGCTGGGGTTGTCGCTGGTTCACAAGATCGCGATCGCGCACGGCGGCGCATTCGAGATCCGGAACCGCGCCCAGCGGGGGGCCGAAGCCGTGCTTTCGCTTCCGGCGGTGGCGGCCGAGGCGCCGGTCCAGCTGGAGCCTTCCGGCTTCCGCCCCGAGTAGAGGGCCGCGATCCCCCCGCTCAGGTTCACGTGGTCCACGTCCACGAAACCCACCTCCTCCATCAACCGCGAAAATTCCCGTTGCGCGGGAAACTTCCTCACCGACTCGGGAAGGTACCGGTAGGGACCGTCCACGCCGGACACCACGCGGCCGATCCACGGCAGGACACGAACGAAGTAAAAATCGAAGAACCAGGCGAAGACGGGTACGACCGGCCGCGCGAATTCGAGGACGATCGCCGTGCCTCCCGGTTCGAGGACCCGCAACATCTCGGCGAGGGCCTTCTCCGGGGCCTCGACGTTCCGGAGCCCAAATGCGACGGTCGCGAAACGAAACGTGGATTCGGGAAATGGAAGCCGTTCCGCGTCGGCTTCGGCAATCGGCAGCGGCATCCCCCCACGGGCCGGCTTCGCCCGGGACTTGACCAGCATGGGATGACAGAAGTCCGCGCCCACGGTGGGCAGGTCGAGCCGCCGGGCGATCTCGACTCCGAGATCGCCGGTTCCGGTGCATACGTCGAGGCACCGGTCTCCCGGTTGCGGCTCCAGCTTCGCGATTGTGGCGACGGCACGGCGGCGCCATCTCCGGTCGATGGAAAGCGAGAGCAGGTGATTGAGCAGGTCGTACCGGTCGGCGATCGCGCCGAACATCTGGCGGACGGTCCCGGCATCCGGCCCCCGGTAGCGCCCGCGATCGAGCGGGCGACTCACCCCCCCTCCGCGGAGACCAGTTCCTCGAGCGTCGCCCGGATCAGGGCCCGGCCGACTCCGGCGCGGGTCCCGACCGATCCGATCCGAACGGGCAGGACGAAGTGCACCTGTCCGTCCCGAACCTTCTTGTCGTGCCGCATGGCGTCGAGCATCGCGGGAACGGACAGATCCCGAATCGACGGGAGCCGTCCGATGGACGTGACCGCGCGCGTCACGCGCTCGGCCTCGTCCGTGGACATCATCCCAAGACTCGCCGCGATGCGCGTCGCGCCCAGCATTCCATACCCGACTGCCTCGCCGTGGGAGATGCGGCGGTAGGACGCGGCCGACTCGATCGCGTGCCCGATCGTATGGCCGAAGTTCAGGATGCGGCGCAGGCCGCCCTCGCGTTCATTCTTCCGAACCACGGCGGCCTTCACCGCCAGCGAACGGTGGACGATCTCTTCGACGAGCCCCGGGTCGCGGGCGGCGATCGCGTCATGGTGGCGTTCGAAATGGCGGAAGAGCACGCGGTCCCGAATCACACCATACTTCAGGACCTCGTAGAGACCGCTCCGGTAGTCCCGGCCGGGGAGCGTCCGCAGCAGCCGCGGGTCGGCGACGACGAGAGAGGGCTGGTGAAAGGTGCCGATCAGGTTCTTGCCGCGGGCGTGATTGACCCCGGTCTTGCCGCCGACGCGCGTGTCGACCTGCGCGAGCTGCGTCGTCGGAACCTGGACAACGCGGATCCCTCGAAGGAAAAGCGACCCCGCAAACCCAGTCACGTCGCCGACCACGCCTCCGCCCAGGGCAATCACACCGGACTGGCGCGTCATGCCCAGCTCGATCATCCGGTCCAGCAGCCGCCGGACGGTGGAAAGCGTCTTGGCCCTCTCGCCGTTCGGGATGATCGCGAGGGGAAACGATCGAAGCGGTCCGAGCCCGACGGCCTCGACGATGGGTTTCTGCGACACGACCAGCCAGCGGTCGAAGCTTCCGCGATCGTCTCCGATATCGGCGACGAGGTGCCGGATCGAACCGAACGCCCCCTCGCCGACCACGATGTCGGATCGCGCCGAGCCCAGCTTCAGTCGGATATGGCGCATGGTGGAACGTGGCTGGCGCGCGTCGCCGTCGCGATCTAGGGGTGGAGCGTGGCCAGGGACCCGGACTCGGGTAAGAACGGCTGGGCCGACGCGGTCTTCGCATCGGCCGCGCGCGCCGCGAGAGCGCGCGCCTCGGGCATGACGGCGATCGCTCGCTGAACCTGGGGATCGTCGCTCAACTCCACCCGGGCCGCCTCGGAAACGCCGAGCTGGTTGTAGAACAACTCGTAACGAATGCGGTTCGTGACGAAATCCCGGTGGGCGGAGATCTCCGCCGCCGTGATCTCGATGCCGCGCCCGGCCAGGTGACGGGCGAAACGCTCCATCAACCCCCCGGTCACGGCGAAGCTCTCCGGATCCACGCCTTCTCCGGCGAGTTCCTGCGCGAACGTATAGAACGCGAACGCCGACAACAACTGGTCCTCGATCCCGTCGTATTCCCGCGGCTCGACCGTGATGTCGGGCGTGATTCCTCCCCCGCCGTAGACCACGCGCCCGAGGACCGAATAAAATATGTCGTCTTCAGTAGGCTCGGGTACGTCCGCCGTCCGGTTGTAGTAGTCGAAGTCCGAGATCTCGCCGTAGTCCCGCTGAATCAACCGCCCGCTGGGCGTCAGCCACTTCTGGGTCGTGAGCGCCAGTCCTGAACCGTTGTCGAGCGGGAAGACGGACTGGACCAGACCCTTCCCGAAACTGGTTTCCCCGACGACGAGACCCCGGTCGTGATCCTGGATCGCGCCGGAGACGATCTCCGACGCGCTGGCGCTCTGGCGGTTGATGACGACCACGAAGAGAAAGTCGTAACCACGCGCCCGGCGGCCGGCATTGTAGACCTGGACGGACTCCGGGGTCCTCCCACGCGTCTCCAGGATCCGTTCACCGCGCTCGAGGAAAAGTTCCGATACCGCGATGGCCTGCCGCATCAGCCCGCCCGGGTTGTCGCGAAGGTCGAGAACGAGGCCATTGAGCGACTCCGGATCGAGCCGTTCGATCGCGGCCTCGAGTTCCGAGCTGGTCGTTCCTGAAAACGATTCGACCTTCACGTAACCGATGCCGCCCTCGATGCGGAAGGCGTTGGTGACGGTGAAGCTCGAGATCTCGTCCCGCACGATCCGGATGTCGAGGGGATCGTCCACACCCGGACGCGCAATCCGAATGTCGACGGGCGTCCCCCGCGGTCCTTTCAGGAGACCCACCGCGATGTCGAGAGCGACGTCCCGGAGCGCCTCCCCGTCGACGTGGGTGATCACATCCCCCACGCGGAGTCCCGCCTTCTCGGCCGGTGCGCCCGGGAACGGGGGCGACACGATCGTCAGCCGGCCGAACCGGCTGGTGACCGTGATCCCGAGTCCGGAATACGTGCCGCTCTGCTGTTCCTGGAGCTGCCGGAACTCCTCCGGCGTGAAGAACCGGGAATGCGGATCCAGCGTCCGCAACATGCCGGACAGGGCGCCATAGATTGCGGTTTCTTCGCTCGGTTTGGCGCTCGACGACGAGACGACCGCGAGCAGGTCCTCGATCTCTGCCAATCGGTCTTCCACGCCGGCTCGACCCGCCCGGTCCACATCCACCTGGGCGGAGGACGCCACCGGGCCGGGGGCCATATTCGCTACCGCCGGTTCGAGCGTGCTCTGAAAGAAGACCGCGCCCCCGGCGATCGCGGCCAGGACGAGGAGCGGAGCCATGACCCGGAGTTCCATGCCCGGAAGTATAGCAGAAGCGGAGCGGTGTCACTGTGGCAAGGCGCTCTCCAACATGGAGTTATAGGATCTACAGCTTCGGCTGGGAGAGAGACCCGGGGATTGACGGGTCCCCGGGCGGGTCTTATCATGAGTTGTCGGCTCTCGCCCGGGGCGTTCGGCCTCTCCGAGAGCGCGCCGGGGTTCGGGAACGGAGGCAGGCCGGATGGGTCAATTGGGTTTCCAGGAAATCATCGTGATCTTTGTGATCGCGCTCTTGGTCTTCGGCCCGAAGAAGCTGCCGGAACTGGGCAAGTCCCTCGGCAAGGGACTCCGCGAGTTCCGCAAGGCGACCAGCGATCTGAAGTCCAGCTGGGAAGAACAGGTCCGCGACATCGACAAGGACGTGAAAGAGACGCGGCGGGACTTTTCCAAGATCGGTCAGGATGTCCGGAACACGATCCACCAACCCGAGTCGAAGAAGAACGAGGCCGCGACGATGGATTCTACGCCGGCCGGGTCGGCCCCGCCGGTGAACGATACGCCTCCCGCGGCCGATCCCAACACCCCGACGGACGAAGAAACCGCTCCGTCCACCGCGTCCATTCCGTCCGATCCCGCGTCCGTGCCCTCGGAAAAGCCCGCCGAGAAAACATCCTGAGGCCATGTCGGTCAAGCTTCCAGAGGAAGACGTCGAGTCCGAGCTCTCCGGACACATGTCGTTCCTCGATCACCTCGAGGAACTGCGGACCCGGATTCTCCGCAGCCTGATCGCCGTCGGCGTCGCGTTTGTCATCTGCTGGGCCTTTGTCGAGGACATCTACGGTCTTGTGCAGATCCCGATCCTCGACGTGTTGGGGACCGAAGACCAGCTCGTGTTCACCCGGGCGACGCAACCCTTCAACCTGTTCCTGAAAGTGGCGTTCCTGGCATCGGTTTTTCTCGCCTCGCCGTTCCTGCTCGCGCAGGTCTGGCTCTTCATCGCTCCGGGACTCTACAAACACGAGCGGCGCTACGCCCTGCCCTTCGTCCTGTCCACGACGGTCCTGGCCCTGACCGGCGCGGCTTTCGGATATTTCATCGCGTTCCCGTTCGCGCTGGAATTCCTGGTGAACTGGGGGCGGGAGGCCGGGCTCCGGCCGATGCTCGAGGCCGACCAGTACTTCAACCTCTTCATGACGATCGAGCTCGGGCTGGCCATCAT
>CAZTTI010000251.1:0-4782 GCA_964615925.1 uncultured Solibacteraceae bacterium | reverse complement strand
GATCCCCACGCGCTGCAGCAAGCCGCGGGAGAATGTACGCACCGGGTCGTCGGCCCTCCGTCCGAGGCCCACTTCGGCGAGCAGTGACGCGAGATGGGCATCATCGAGATCGAGGCCGTAAACGTGCGCGAAGAATCGCAGGTTCTCGCGGGGGGAAAGGTCCCGGTAGACGGCGGTGTTGTGGGTCAGCAGGCCGATCCGCCGGCGCACCTGTTCGGGGGAGTCCGAGACGTCGAACCCGGCGATACGGAGCGTGCCCGTTCCCGGGCGTGCCAGCGTGGCTGCAATCTTGAGCAGCGTGGTCTTCCCGGCGCCGTTGGCGCCGAACAACGTGAACGCAATGGACCGGGGAACGACGAGGTCGACCCCGCGGAGGGCGGGGAAGTGGCCGTATCGCTTGCCCAACGCCCGGGCTTCCAGGGCAGGCGCCGACTCGGGGTTCATTCAGACGCGCTTCCGTCCCGCTCGAGTGGGCCGGTCCGGAGGGCTCTCGAAAGTCCGGAGGCCTCCGAGTGTTCGGGCCAGGTCGCTCCGGAGCGACTTGAGCCGGGTCTTGTAGCGCGATTCACTGATGGCTCCGGTTTCGTAGGCGGTTTCCAGTTCGGCGATCTCGTCGAACAGGGTATCCCGGTGGCTTTCGAGGGACTCGCGCTGGTGCTCCCGCTGGTCTTCGCGATCGCGGTAAAAATGGACCGAGTAGCTGGCGGCCCACACGAGAAAGGCCCCGGTGATGAGGATGACGAAGAGCGTGTGCGACGCCATCGAGTTCGGGACGTCCTGCTGGGCATACGCCGGCGTGACCACCAGCACGATCAGAGCCGAAACCGAGGTGATGTTCGACCGGCGCATGTCAGTCGAGACGGGTCCCACACTCCCCGCAGAACTTGCTGGACTGCGGGTTCTGGTGACCGCATTTCGAGCACGCGGCACCGGCCGCCGGTTTGGCCGGCGTCTTTCGGCGCCGGCCAACCGCGGTCCGGATCAGCGCGTCGAGGTCCTGTGCCGGTTCGATCGCGTCGATCTCGTCATAGATTCGGGCGAGCTCCGCCGCAAGCTCCCCGCGCAGCCGCTTGTAGTCGTCGTCGGAGAGCTTCCGGCACTCGTATTCGAAGTCGAGGTCCTGGATATTCCCGAGAACGACTTCCTTGCGGCGTTCCAGGAGGTCCCATTCGGTTTCTTCGAGGACGGCGGATTCCAGCGTCTCGTTTTTCTTGAACAACGGCCAGCAGATGGCCGTCAGGACGCCACCGGTCAGGATGCCGGATAGGAGGTAGAGCATCAGTCTTCGGGAACGAAGTCGGCCAGATCCTCTTCCATACGGCGATTGTGCCGGGCCACTTCCGGGTCGGCCGACTCGACCGCGGGAGCCGACTGCCCCCGCCGCCGGAACCTCCGGACGGCCATGCCGAGAATGGTTCCACCGGCCACGAGGCCGGCAAACGGGGCGAGCCAGGCCGACAGGTCGAACCACCCGTCGGTCGAAGGCGCGGTCAGAATCGTCGGGCCGTATTTGTCCGAGAAGCGCGCGAGCACTTCGTCCGGATCGAGATCCTGATCCAGGAGTTCGCGGACTTCGGCCCGCATCGGCGGCGCGCTGGGGCATCCGATGTGGTTGCATGATCCGAGGACCTGGTTGCACCCGCACGGGCACCACAGGTGTTGCTGGACGTGCTCCTCGGCCGGGTCCACCTGCGAACTGCGGAGCGCGGCCGGGCTCGCGGCCATGAGGGCCAGTGCCAGCAAAGCTGCGGGTTGTCGCCTGAAAAATTTCATTCCCGTAATTCGACCGCCACCGGTTCGACGGTTCGGCCCGTGGACTCCGCCACCGTCTCGTCGCGCGCCTGGCGCGATTTCTTAGACGGGGACGTCCGCTTGTTCGGAAGCAGGGCGATCAGCGTGCCGAGAGCGACCACGATGCCCCCCATCCAGACCCACATGACCAGGGGATTCAACCAGACCTGCATCACGGCGAGGAAGGCCGTACCCTCGTCGTTTTCGACGAGGCCGGCGAAATTGACATAGAGGTCCTCGACCGGATCGGACCACACGGCGACTTCGCTCGTCGACTGGCCTTCGCCGGCCGGATAGAAGCGGCGTTCCGGGAACATCCGGGCAACGAGGATTTCGTTGTCGAACAGGCTGATCGTCGCCCGCGTGCGTTGGAAGTTGGGCGTCTGCTCCGAGGTCAGGTTGTCGAGCCGCACCGTGTATTGCCGCGCCTCGATCGTGTCGCCGATATTGACGTTCCGTTCGAGCTCGAGCGTGAAGGCCTGACCCGAGAACCCGATGAAGATCAGGATCATGCCGAAGTGGACGATGTAGCCGCCGTAGCGACGCGTGTTGCGGAGCGTCAGGTTGACGGCCGCTTCGGCCAGGTTCTCACCCGTGCTCGACGCGCGTGCCCGCGTTCCCTTGAAGAATTCCTGGACGATCGAGGACACCACGAACGCGGCGATCGTCATCGCGGTGAGGGCGTAAACGTGCCGTATGCCCATCGCCACCAGCACGACGCCGGTGATTCCCGCGAGGATCCCGGGAATGATGAAGGCCTTCCGGATGCTCGCCGCCGAAGACCGCCCCCAGGCGAGAAGCGGTCCCACGCCGGTGACGAACAGGATCGCGAGGCCGATCGGGATCATGACGGGGTTGAACCACGCGGGTCCAACGGTCATCTTGACGCCGGTGACGGCTTCGGAGATCACCGGGAGCATCGTTCCGAACAGCACCGCGAAACACGCCGCGACGAAAAGCAGGTTGTTGAACATGAAGCTGCTCTCGCGCGACGCGTACGACTCGAGATGGTTCTCGGTCTTGAGATAGCCCATGCGGTCGAATAGCAGGTAGAACGCGCTCGCGACCGAGACGATGATGAAGGCCAGGAAGTAGCCTCCGATGTTGGATTGCGCGAAGGCATGGACCGAGTTGACGATCCCGCTCCGCGTCAGAAAGGTCCCGAACAGGGCGCCGCTGTAGGTGAGGATCACCAGCACCATGTTCCACACCTTCATCATGCCCTTCTTTTCCTGGATCATCACCGAGTGCAGGAACGCGGTACCGAGCAGCCACGGCATGAGCGAGGCGTTCTCCACCGGATCCCAGGCCCAATATCCGCCCCATCCGAGTTCGACGTAGGCCCACATCCCGCCGAGCATGATGCCGGTTCCCAGGAACAGCCACGCGACCATCGTCCAGCGCCGGGTCGTCCGGATCCACGTGTCGCCGAGCTGACGGCTGAGCATCGCTCCCATGGCGAAGGCGAACGGCACCGAGAAACCCACCATCCCGAGGTAGAGCATCGGCGGATGGATGACGTTCAGGAAGTATTGCAAGAGCGGGTTCAGCCCGCGCCCGTCCGCGGCCGTGAACGCGACCATCGATCCGTCCGGGCCCGCGGTCGCAAGCTGGTGGAAGGGGTTCGAGATGAAGAGGCTCATCGAGGTGAAGAACAGGACCCCGCCCATCATCACGGCCACCACGTAGGGCATCATTGCCGTGTGACGAGCGCGGTTCTGAACGATGACCAGAGCCGAATACATCCCGAGGATCCAGCCCCACAACAGAAGCGACCCTTCCTGCCCTCCCCAGATCGCGGCGATCTTGTAGAAAACGGGAAGGTCCCGGTTCGACGTCGAGACGACGTAGGAGACCGAGAAGTCGCTGGTGAGGAACAGGTAGAAGAGCGTCCCGAACGCGACGGTCAGGGCGCCGAACGTGGCGATGCCGGCATTGCGCCCGCTGGAGATCAGCCGGTCGCTCTTCAGGCGGATGCCGGCCAGCGAGGCCCCGATCGCGTACAGGGTCGTGACCAGGGCCAGCGACAAAGCGAACTGGCCGAGTGGGGCCATGTCAGAATCCAGGAGCGGGTTCGTCGAGTCCGGAGGACTCGGTCACGATCCCCGCCTCCTCGTGCCGTTCGTACTTGGACGCGCACTTCGCCTGGAGGGCTGTGGCGGTGAAGACGCCGTCGGCGTAGGTGCCGTCCACGACGGCTTCGGCGAAATCACGAAAGGTATCGGGGACGGTTCCCGTGTAGGAAACGGCCAGGAACTCGGCGCCGGGTTGTTCCTGGTCCTTGATCAGGAAGTTCACGGTGTTGCCGCGGCGTTCGATCGAACCTTCGACGACCTCGCCCATGACCTTCAGCCGCTTGCCCTCGGTGCCTTGGGTCTCTTCCATCGCGTACAGTTCCGAGACGGTCTGAAAATACGACATGGAGCTGTTGAACGCGGTGATACCGATCCACACCAGCGCACCGACGACGGCAACGGGTCCGATGATAAATTTCAACTGCTTGCGGTCCATAAAAAGTGCCCTTTGAATGAATTCACCCAGAACTTTCTCCCAGTTTCGAGAGCAAGTCCACACGTCCCATCTTACAGAAAAAAAGCACCGGAATCAGGCTTTTTCCGGTGCCTCGCCCGAATCGGCGCCGCGGGGCGCGGTCCATACCAGCAACGCGATTCCCGTCGAGAGCAGGGCCGACGCGAGGCAATATTGGCACCAGGCTTCGAGCACCCATCCCTGGAGGCCGGTCAGGACGGCCGATACGCCGAAAGCGAACGCCGCGGGGAGACGCAGCCACCGGAGGGAGGTGGTGCCGAACACCGCGAACACGGCGACGGCAAACACCGTGAAATAGAAGGCGAAGCCGAACCACGAAATCGGAATGCCGCCCACTTCGGAGTAGACGCTGGACAGGACGTCTTCGCAGCCGTGGGTGATGCTGCAGGGAATGGCTGGCCCGCCGTGATTGAGCCCCAGGTAGAGGGTCTCCACCATTCC
>CAZTTI010000250.1:0-3106 GCA_964615925.1 uncultured Solibacteraceae bacterium | reverse complement strand
GCCGTGAATGACCATGAGGGCGATGCCGGCATCCACCAGAGTCTGGAACGGATAGCTGTCCGTCACGATCGGTCCCGAGCTGATGACGGCTCCCGCGAACCGGTCCGGATACATGGCGACGAGATGGAGCGCGCCCGATCCCGACGGATTCTGTCCATGGATGAAGACCCGGGAGGCATCGGCGTTGTATTCCGCGGCGACGAGATCGATCACCGTCATCACGTCCTGCTCGGCGCGGCGGTCTTCCTCTTCGGTCCACCCGTTGCCGGGAACCGACGGCCCGCCGGGCCGGACGATGGGATACGGGCTGCCATAGTACGGTTGTGATAACGGCCGGTAGCCCAGCGGTGAAACCACGATGTAGCCGCGCTCCTCGCCGAGGCGGACGAGATCGTTGCCCTGGCGGTGGTTGTTGTTGATGCTGTTTCCCGCGCGAAGCGTGACCAGCATCGGCATCGGTTCGTCCGGGCTCCACGTGGACGGGACAAACAGACGGTAGGGGATCGATTCGCCCGTTCCCGGAAAATCGTAGACGCGATACTGTTCTCCGGTGTGCCGGTAGAGGGGCGCGTCCGGGTTCGGCTCGGGCGGCGCGGGAGGCCCGCCCCGTTGTCCCAGGGTGACAATCGCGGACGCCAGCATCATGGCGCCCAACGTGGTGATCGAAACGCGTACACGTCGCATCGTTCCCTCCGCCGGTCAGATTGGAGGAAAGGATATCCCGAATCGAGAGGAGCCCGATATGAATGAGTCGAACGATCGCGGCACAGAAAGATCAGCCGCAATTGGGCGGCGTGACTTTCTGGCCGCTGCCGCGACAGCCGCCCTGGCCGGGTGCGCGCCCGCTTCCGAGCCGGTCACCGGACCACCATCGGGCGTGCCGGCCGGCGATCGCCTCCTCGTCCGCAACGCGTGTGTCCTTTCCATGGACCCGGACGTCGGCGACTTCAACCGGGCCGACGTGCTGATCGAGGGAACACGAATCGCCGCGGTCGGTCCCGATCTCGATGCCACCCCCGACACGGTGATCGACGGGACCGGCCGGATCGCCATGCCCGGCTTCGTCGACACGCACCGGCATTGCTGGCAGGGGGCCCTGCGCAACATTCTGCCAAACGGTTTGTTAACCGACTACCTGCGGGACATTACGGGAGCCGCCCGGGCCATCTTCCGTCCCGAAGACGCGCGCATCGGGGACCTCACCACGGCGCTGGGCGCGATCAACGCCGGCGTGACGACCGTGCTCGACTGGTCGCATATCGGGAACAGTCCCGAACACACCGACGCCGCGATCGAAGGGCTCCGGGAATCGGGAATTCGTGGCGTCTACGCCTTCGGCACGGGGCAACCCGGCCCCGCGAACCAATTTCCCGGGGACATCCGGCGGCTCCGGCGGGAGCATTTCGCCTCGGACGACCAGTTGTTGACGCTGGCGTTGGCCGCCAGCGGTATCGACGCCGCGCAATGGGCGATGGCGCGCGAGGTCGGCGCACGGATCACGGTTCATGCGAACGGCACCGGAGAACTGCTGGCCGTGGCCGACGCGCTGGGCCCCGACGTCACCTGCATCCACTGCACCCGGCTCAACGAGGCCGAATGGCAGCTCCTTGCTGCGAGCGGCAGCCATGTGTCGATCGCGTCGCCGATCGAGATGGCGATGGGGCACGGGATCCCGCCCATCCAGCAGGCGCTCGACCACGGCATCCGGCCCGCGCTGAGCGTTGACGTCGAGACCGAAATCCCCGGCGAGTTCTTCACGCAGATGAGAACGGTGTTTGCGCTCCAGCGGATGCAGATCCTCGCCCGGGAGGCGGCGGGTGAAACCGGTCTTCCGCCGCTGCTGACGGTCCGGGAGGTGCTCGAGATGGCCACGATCCAGGGCGCCATCGCCAACGGGTTGGAATCCAGGGTCGGAAGCCTTTCGCCTGGAAAGGAAGCCGACCTGGTCCTCGTCCGCACCGATCGCATCAACGTGATGCCCGTCAATAACGCCTACGGGGCCGTCGTCCTGGGCATGGACACGAGCAACGTCGACGCGGTCTTCATCGGGGGACGGGTGCGCAAGTGGGGCGGGGAGTTGGTCGGCGTCGATCTGGACCGGATCGACCGCGAGGTTTCTGCGGCACGGGATTTCATTCTGGACGCGGCCGGCTGGCCTGACACGCGGCTGGGTGGATACCTGCCGGGGCACTAATGGCCCTCATTGACAAAATAGGTTAGTGACCGCTCCCAAAGTGGCACCGCGAGCCATTGCGGAGATTGCACAGCGAATCGCCGCACATCGTGCATCGAATACAAGGAGAAGACGCTTATAATAACCGCATCGGATGCGGTGAATGGCACGATACATCCATGAACTGGCGGACTGGCCGGACTTTCAGTGGGACAACGACCGTCTGGTTCGACCGCTCGCCGATATCCGTCACCGGCAGGGCCGCCTGCTCGGGTGCATGGAGGGCCTGGGCTTCGAACTCCAGAAGGAAGCGAAGCTGGAGACGCTGACCCTCGACGTGGTCCAGTCCAGCGAGATCGAAGGCGAGAAGCTGGACAATGCGCAGGTGCGGTCGTCGATTGCCCGACGTCTTGGACTCGATGCCGGCGGGGCGGTCCAAGACCGGAACGTCGAAGGCGTCGTCGAGATGACACTGGACGCCACGCAGAATTTCGCGGAGCCGATCACCGAGGAGCGCCTGTTCGGTTGGCATGCGGCGCTGTTTCCGACAGGCTGGAGCGGAATCGGCAAGATCATCTCCGGCGGTTGGCGCGATGACGCCAAGGGGCCGATGGAAGTGGTCTCAGGCCCGATCGGCAGGGAACGGGTTCATTATCGGGCTCCTTCCGCCTCGTTACTTCCCCGAGAGACGCGGCAGTTCCTGGATTGGGCCAACGGACGTGACCCCATCGAGCCCGTCGTCAAAGCGGCGCTCGCGCATCTGTGGTTCGTGACGATCCACCCATTCGAGGATGGCAACGGCCGCATCGCCCGCGCCATCGCCGACATGACGCTCGCTCGCTCCGAGGGCAGCCCGCAACGCTTCTACAGCATGTCCTCCCAGATTCGCCAGGAACGGAGGGCCTACTACGACATCCTCGAAAGTACCCAGAA
>CAZTTI010000249.1:0-4741 GCA_964615925.1 uncultured Solibacteraceae bacterium | reverse complement strand
GGCTCAACCTGCTGCTCCATCAACGCCGCCAGATCGACCAGGAACTCGAGCGTCACTCGGAAGAGGTCGAGCGGATCCGCGGCGAGAGAGTCGAGCTGGTGAGGGGCTATTCACCGCAGGAACTCCTGCGCTGCCAGCGGGTTCTCGAGGTGTTGCGCTCGGCGTTCCCGCGGCTGGAGGCGATCGACGAGTGCCTGGCGAGGGTGGACGAATCGACCCGGTTCCTCGAAGCGGAGAAACGCGCCGCGGTGGCCCGGCGCGAGAAAGCGGCGCCGCCTCCGCGCCTGGTCATGGGCGGGTTCGTGGGTGCGGTGGGTGTCGTGGCCGCGGCCCTCTTTCTGGCGGGAAATCCCATTGCCGGGACTGGGGTCGGCGTGCTCGTGTCGTTGATCGTTCTATGGTTCCAGGGGCGCCTTCGAAAGGTTCGGGAGGTCGATGCCGAAATTCAGGGGATCGACAAGCGGGTGTCGTCGGCCGAACAGGAGAAGGTCCGTCTGAACCGGGAGCGTGGCGGCATCATCGAGAGTCTCGAGGCCGGAGCCGGACGCCGGCACGTTTTGCCGTCGGACATCGAACGGGAGGCCGCACGGCTCGATGGTCTTTCAGCCCTGGGCGAGAGGATCCGGGCGATCGACCAGGGCATCAATGATGCCGATGTGCGCCGCCAGGGAATCGAGGACCGCCGGTCGGACAACGCCCGATCCGTTCGCGCCCTCCTGGACGAAGCCGGCGCGGTGACCGAATCGGACTTTTTCCAGCGTGCCGGGATCTACCGCGAGCGGCAACGCCTGCGCACCGACCTGGAGCGGATTCCGGTGCTGGAGCGGATTCCGGTGATTGACACGGGAGCCGGCGCGGAAGATGCCGCTCCACCCATGACGGGAGAGGAATACCGGACCGCTTCGGCCGAGCTCGACGAGTGCCGGAGCCGCCTCAATGCCTTGCGCAACGAGGAAGGCCGGATCGAGGTGCGCCTCGAACAACTCTCGACGAGCGGTGAACGCACGGCGGCCCGCGCGCGCCAGGAGTCCATCCTGGCGTCGATCGATCAGGCCTCCGAGGAGTGGGCCGTTCTCACGCTCTGCCGGAGTTTGCTGGAGGAGACCCGGAAGATCTACGAATCGGACCGCCAGCCCGAGGTCCTGAAGCGGGCGTCGGCGTTTCTCGCTCGCATGTCCAACGGCTCATGGACACGGGTGGTCTCGCGTCTGGATTCCGGAGAGATCGTCGTCGAATCATCGGAAGGGGACCGCGTTGCTCCGGAGAACCTCAGCCGGGGCGCGGCCGAGCAACTGTATCTGGCCATGCGAATGGCCCTCGTCGAGGAGTACTCCCGCCATGTGGAAACACTCCCGGTGATCTTCGACGACATCTTCGTCAACTTCGACCCGGACCGCGCGCGCTCGGCGGTCGAATGCGTTCGGGAGCTGGCCCGCACGCACCAGGTCTTCCTGTTCACATGCCATCCCCATCTCGCCGACCTCGTGAGGGAGGTGGTTCCCACCGCGCCGCGGTTCGTGCTCTCTCACTGAAGCACCGAGGACACAGGGGAGGCCAGGGATACGCCAGGGATACACCAGGAATATGGATACGAAACACCTCTTGCCGGAAGCGCGATTTTCGCCGGAAAAAATGCAGAAGGTCGCGCTGTTCGGATCCCCACACTACTTCTGCGACCTCTATTGCCTCGAGCCCGGGCAGGAACAGCGCGTCCACAGCCATCCCAAATCGGACAAGATCTACTATGTGATCGAAGGGCAGGGGGTTTTCCACATCGCGGGTGAGGAAAAGTCGCTCGGCCCTGGAGAAATCGTGATCGCCCGGCCGGGCGAGGACCACGGTGTCCGGAATCGACTCTCCTCGAACCTCGTACTACTTGTCTTTATGGCACCCCGGCCATAAGATGCCACTTCCGGCCCGGGCGCCGCGGACTCTCCTCGAGTCCGCGCTGCAGCCTGTTCGGTCGCCTTTCGCAGTCACTCCGAGATGCCGGGCCCTGTGGCTCGCGTGCTCGCATCCGACGAGGGGTTCTCTCTATGGGACGCAATGCGCAACTGATCCGCCAGTGGGCGATTCTCAAGCAGATCGAGAGCACGCGCTGGAGCACGATCCCCGATCTCGCCGAGCGGCACTTCGTGTCGACGAAGACGATACGGCGTGATCTGGCGGCCTTGATGGAGGCCGGGTTCCCTCTCTACGACGAGCGGTACGAAGGAAAGGTCTACTGGCGCCTCGCCGAAGAGTACAAGGGGCTCCCTCTGGCGAACCTGTCCCTGTCGGAGCTGGCCGCGCTCTATTTCAGCCGGAACATGGTCAGCGCGCTGCTGGCTCCGCCGTTCTCCCAGGACATCGATTCCGCATTCAAGAAGATCGAAGGCGCGCTTCCGGAGAAGAACATCGAGTTCCTGGACGGGCTGGACAAGATGATCTCGGTGCGCGCCGACGCGCCGAAGGACCTGGACAAGCACAAGCAGACGATCCGTGTCCTGATGGACGCCACCGGAGAAGAGCGCCGAATCCGGATGCAGTACTTCTCCGTCCACAGCCAGAAGACAAAACCGTATGTCGTGGATCCCTACCGGCTGATGTATTTCCGCGGAGGCCTCTACCTGTTCGGGTTCGTCGAGGAGTACAAGCAGATCCGGACCTTCGCGATCGAACGCGTCGAGTCGATCGAGATGCTCGACCAGACGTTCGAGAAGCCGCGGGATTTTTCGGTCGAGACCTATCTGGAGTCGTCGTTCGGACTCGTGAAGGAAGAGCCCTTTGACGTGGAGATCCAGTTCAAGGCGGACGTCGCCTCTTACGTGAGGTCCCGCGTCTGGCATCCCTCGCAGAAAGTCCGGGACATCGGCAACGGGGAGATCGTGATGAACCTCCATGTCGGGGGCGAGTTCGAGCTGGGTGCGTGGATCCTCAGCTTCGGTCCCTCCGCCCTCGTGTTGTCTCCGGATCGCCTGCGCCGCCGGCTCGAAGCCAACCTGAAGAAGATGCTCGACAGCTATCGGACCGAGGTGACGATCGCCCCGGCTGCGCGTCCGGATCGCAAGTCGGCGAAGAAGGTCGGAGTGCACCGCTGAGGCGACGTCCCCGATGTGGTACGGCAACATCCTCGAAGCGATCGGCCGGACGCCGCTGGTTCGGCTGAACAAGGTCGGGCTGAATCTCCCGGCGACGCTCCTCGCGAAGCTCGAGTACCTGAATCCCGGCGGGAGCGTCAAGGACCGCATCGGCATCCGGATGTTGGAGGACGCCGAAGCCCGGGGCCTGGTCCGTCCCGGCGGGACCATCATCGAGGGAACGTCGGGGAACACGGGAATGGGGCTGGCACTGGCCGCGGCCGTCAAGGGTTACCAGTCGATCTTCACGATGCCCGACAAGATGAGCCAGGAAAAGATCGACGCCCTGCGCGCCCTCGGCGCCGAGGTGATCGTCACGCCCACCGAGGTCGAACACGACGACCCGCGCAGCTACCATTCCGTCGCCCGCCGGTTGAGTCGCGAGATCCCGAACAGCTTCTTCCCGAACCAGTACGAGAACCTTTCCAACACGGAGGCGCACTACCAGACCACGGGTCCGGAGATCTGGGAACAGACCGAGGGCCATGTGACCCACGTCGTCATCGGCGTCGGCACCGGCGGGACCATCAGCGGGACGGCCCGATATCTGAAGGAGAAGAACAAGGACATCCGGGTTATCGGTGTCGATCCGGAAGGTTCGATCTTCGTCGAACTCTTCGAGACCGGAGTGCGTCCCGAGCCCGAGCCCTACAAGGTAGAAGGGATCGGGCAGACCGAGAAGCCGGCCAACCTCGATTTCTCGGTGATCGACGAGATGCGGCGGGTATCGGACCGCGATTCGTTCCTGATGACGCGACGGCTGGCGAAGCTGGAAGGCATCTTTGCGGGCGGGTCGTCCGGTTCCGCCGTCCATGTCGCGCTCGACGTCGCCCGCAAACTCGACGAACGCGCCGTGGTCGTCGTGATCATCCCGGATTCCGGAGCGCGCTACCTGAGCAAGATCTACAACGACAACTGGATGCGCGAGAACCAGTACCTGGAGTCGTCGGTGAACGTCAAGGCGCTTGAGGTGCTGGGCGGCATGGGGGGGCGGATCATGCAGTCGATACCCCTGGTGACCACGGTCCAGGATGCCGTCAATCTCATGCGCGACCACGCGATTTCCCAACTTCCCGTGATCGAAGACGGCGGGGTGATCGGATCGATCAGCGAAGCCCGGATTCTGGATGTCCTGTTCGCGGACCCGGCGGCACGAGCCAAGCCGGTGGCCGAGTACTTGGAACCTCCGTTCCCGACGGTGGGCCCCGAATCCTCGTTGGCCGTCGTTGCCGAGCACATGAAGAACCGGACGACGGCCGTCATCATCGAGTCCCCGCAGGGTTTCGCCATCATCACCAAATCCGACCTCATCGAGTTCCTGACGCGCCAGTCGACATAGAGCGCGGCGCCAGATCCGCCATCCGCACAGTGCGCTACACTGGGGGTTCGGTCGAACGCCGGGAATGGAGACAACGCTTGGCCCTGAACCCTACAGCCACGATTCCGCTCGAGGAGCAGTATGCCGAGTTTCACCGGAAATTTCCCCCGCTCGACCTGATCGGGAATACGCGCCTCGTCGAGATCCGGTGCTTTCAGGAAGAGTTTCCCGGCGTTCGCGTCTTCGCCAAGGCCGAGTTCACCAACCCCGGAGGCAGCCTGAAAGATCGGCCCGTGCGCCGCAT
>CAZTTI010000248.1:0-2861 GCA_964615925.1 uncultured Solibacteraceae bacterium | reverse complement strand
GGACTCGGTGTAACCCGCAAGATATCGTGTGGCTTCGTGGACGAACGCCAGGAACGTCGGCCGCGCCGTCCAGTCGTTCCACCGGCTGTCGACCGTCGACCCGACCACGATCATGCTCCCCTCGCCGGGAGCGCCCCGACGCTCGACCATGGCCGCGGACCCATCCTCGAAGCTGGCGAACTCGAGCGCGCCTTCCTTTTCGGTCATCCCGGAGAACGCGAAAAACTGCGCCGTGTTCAGCGTGAAACGCGTCCCGTCCTCTTCGAGCCCGCTGAAGATGGGGTGGCTTCGCTCCCACGTCGTGAGCGAATAGAACGCCTTGTCGCGATCGCTCTCGACAAAGACTGGCCCGTCCATGGTGACCGGAAGGGCCTCGTATTCGTTCCACCATCCCGGCTCGGCGTTGTCGCCGAGAAAAATCATCTGCCCCTGCCCTTCGGCCCGTAGTTCGTCGAGCTTCGATCGCATCGCGTCGGAGAGCCGGGGAACGTCGTTGACGATCACGACGTCGTAGTCCTCGAGCTCGGCAGGTGTGACGTTGGCGACTGCCTCCCGCTCGACGGCGAACGGCAGGTCGGGAGCCGCATCGAAGACCACCCCGATGAAACGACTCTGATCGGGCTCGCCCGAGTCCATGATCAGCAGACCCAACCGGTCCCGCCGGAACGTGGTGAACAGGAACTCGTTGTCGACCATCAGGGGATCTTCGGTGTCGATGCGCACCAGACCTTGGGTGTACCCAAGGGGCAGTTCGAATCCGGTGAATTCAACCAGTTCGGAAGACTCCTCATCGATGGTGACCTCGCGCGTCTCCACCGTCCGGCCGTTGATCTCCAGCGACACTTCAACCGTGGCCGGCGAGACCAGGTCGTAGTTGTTCACGCGGGCCAGCAACTGCCCCTCGTACGTCCTCGTGAAGACCGTGGCATCGACGTTGACGCTCTCGAACCCGACATTGGCCGGGTTCTCCACCCCGAGATCGACCAACTCGACTTCGACGTCGCCGTCGATCACCGATTCTCTCGAGGACCGATTCCATCCGTTCCGCTGAAAATCGGAGATCACGACCAGCTCGCGGTTCATGCCTTCGAATCCGGCCAGCACGCGGTCGGCCATCACGAAGGCTTCGTAGAACGCGGTCGCATTCGTCGTGGGCTCGATCGTGGACACCATCGCGCGGATCCCGGCGAAATCGTTCGACGGCGTGCCGAGAACCTGGGCGCGGTCGCTGAACGTCACCACCGCCACCCGGTCGTCGGGCGTCAGCGAATCGATCCGGTCGCCGACCTCGGCGCGAGCTCTTGGGAGGTTCGTCCCATAGCTCATACTGTAGGAGTTGTCGACCAGGAACACGACGCCGCGGCCATCGTCGCCGGTAACGACCGCGTCGGAGGCTTCCTGGAGGTAGGGGCGCGCGAACGCCAGGACCAGCAGCGCGAGCAGGACGAGCCGCAGGACCATCAGGAGCGGGTTGCGCAGGATACGCTGGCGGATCGTCTGCTTGGGAATCCTCAGGAGGAACATCAGCGAGCTGAAGCGGACGCGTTCGGATTTGTCGTTACGCACGAGGTGGACGAGGATGGGGATCCCGAGCCCGAGAGCGCCGAGCAGCAACCATGGATTGAGCAGTCCCATATCGTCACGACCTCTTCTTTTGTCTCTTCGCCAGGTACCGGAACAGCCCCTCATCCAGGGGCTTCGAACTGTTCATCACCGTGTAGTCCACTCCCATTGAGGAAAACTCGCGGTCGAGGGCCTCGATGTGGCCGTGAACCAGGCGCAGGTACTCCTGCCGCAGGCTCCCGGGAATCACGTTGAGCTTTTTCGACGTCTCCAGATCCTCGAACTCGGTCATGTTCTCGAACGGGAAGTTCAGCTCGTAATCGTCGAGGATGTGGAACACCATGACGTCGTTGCCCTTGGCCCGGAGGTTTCGGACGTTTCTGGCGATGTTCTCCACCTCGTCGTACAGATCGGAAACGAGAACCACGATGCCGCGCCGCTTGAGGAACTCCGCCATGAACTCGAGCGGCTTCCGGAACTCGGTCTGCTTTCCGGCATGCGCGCGGTCCACGTTCACCAGCAGGCTCATCAACTGGCCGTTCCGCCGTCCGGCCGGGATGTGCGACTCGATTTCGGTGTCGAACGTGACCAGCCCGACGCCGTCCCGCTGGTGGTGGGCGAAGTAAATGAGAGAGGCCGTCAGGAACTTCGCGTAGTCCATCTTCGTCACCGGACCGGAGCCATAGGCCATCGAGCCGCTGGTGTCGAGGATGAAGTTCACGTGTGTGTTCGTCTCGCCCTCGAAAAGCTTGACGAACAACTTGTCGAGCCGCCCGTAGACGTTCCAGTCCACCGAACGCAACACGTCGCCGTGCTGGTACTGGCGGTATTCGGCGAAGTCGACGCTGAATCCCAGGAACGGCGAACGGTGCAGGCCCTGGACGAAGCCCTCCACCACGGTCCGCGCCAGCAACTCGAGGTTCTGGATACGGACCAGGACCTTCGGATCGATGAAGCGGGTCGGGGCGTTCCCGGTTGCCGCGGGCGGTGCCGGAGTCGTCATCGGCCTCGTCTACTCCTTCAGCCCCGACTGCGGCGCGGGAACCACCTCGAGCAGTTGGCGGACGATGTCTTCCGGAGTGATTCCTTCCGACTCGGCGTGGAAGTTCGTCAGGATCCGGTGGCGGAACACCGGATACGCCAACGTCCGGATGTCTTCGATCGCGACGTTGTACCGGCCGTTGATCAACGCCAGCGCCTTGCTTCCCAGGATGAGGAACTGCGATGCCCGGAGGCTGGCCCCATAGTTGACGTATTTCTTCACGAAATCGGGGATGTTGCCGTCACCTTTGGGACGG
>CAZTTI010000247.1:0-2978 GCA_964615925.1 uncultured Solibacteraceae bacterium | reverse complement strand
CCAACGTCACGTCGAGTTCATCCGTGGCGTCGACCTGCTGATCCATGACGCGCAATATTCGGAAGAGGAATATGCCACCAAGGTCGGCTGGGGACACAGCCCGCTCGGTTATGCAGGAGCCGTCGCGGCCGCCGCGGGGGTTGGCAAGCTCGCGCTCTTTCACCACGACCCGACACACGACGACGAATGGGTCGAGCGCGCGGCATCGGAGTTGCGAGCGGTGATGGAAGCCCAACATCCGGGGATCGAGGTCTTCGCGGCGGCGGAGGGAGTGTCGGTTGAGCTCCACGGCCAGGGCGAGGCGCGGGCGGTTCGAAGCGACTCCGCGCTCGGCCACCGGGCCGTTGTCGGGCAGCGCGTGCTCCTGGTCAGCCAGAGCCGCGCCGACACGGAAATGGTCGAACACACCCTTGTCGAAGACGGCCTCGTCGTGATGGCCGCGCCCGATGCCGGCGCGGCCATCGGGCGCGCCGAGGAATTCACGCCGAGCCTCGTCATCATCGATCAGGCCGCCGTCGACGACCCTGTGGCGCTGACGCGGAGCCTGCGCCTCGCGACCGGACATGCCGAGATGCCCGTCCTGCTCCTGACGCCGTCGGGCGCGTCCCGGCCGGCGCTGATGATCGACGATTGGTTCGATTTCCTCGAACGTCCGTTCGGTTCGCCGATGTTGCGGGCCCGGGTCCGCGCCTGGGTCCAGCGAACGACCCCCGAGCGTGTCGGCCTCGCGGCCCGCTCTTCCCGCTCGCCGGTGCAAGAGCTGCGAGGCAGCGACCGGCGTCCCGGCGACGCCGCGGCACTCGCGCGGACCCACCTGTTCGGCCAAATGCCGGCGGGGGAGATCGAAGCCCTGGTTTCCAGGGCCACCGAACAGACCTTTCCCATTGGGTATCCCATCATTCGCGAGGGTGAGCGCGGCCGAACGGTCTACATCGTGATGTCGGGCAAGGTCCGCGTTCTCGAAGCCCTTCGAGACGGTCCAGCCGACATGTATCTGGGCGAGTTCGGCGAAGGGGAGTTGTTCGGCGAACTGGGATTGCTGCGCGATGCCCCGCGCACGGCCTCGGTGGTCACGCTCGAACCGACGCGCTGTCTCTCGCTTTCGCAGGAGGATTTCCTGATCGCGCTCGAGGACTCCCCGGCCCTGGCTGTCGCGCTGCTGCGCGTCCTCGCGGGCCGCCTGATCGCGGCCGACCGGATGCTCGCGCGGCACGCTCCCGACCCCCTCACCGGACTGCCTGTCCAGGGCGCGTTCCAGGACCTTTACCAGCGCCTGGCCGCCGGCGCGCGCCGGCGCGGGACCGGGATCCTCCTCATGCTGGTCGACATCGAGAACCTGCGCGGCATCAACGATTCGATGGGATACATGGTGGGCGACGAGGTGCTGAAGGCGACGGCCGATGCCCTCGAGAGCGCGTCGCGCGCCACCGACCTGATCTCACGCTACGGCGGCGACGATTTCGCGGTCCTCATGATCGACACCGACACGCGGCACGCCGAGTCCATCGCCGCGCGCGTGGGTGAGAAGCTCCGGGAACTGGCCCGCCGCCGCGGCCTCCACGGCGTCGTTCGTTACGACGTCGGGATCGCGGCGGCCGTCCGCCCGCCGTCGACGCTGGATTCGCTCTTCCGCCGCGCGCACGAGGACATGCAGGCCCGGAAGCTCCAGCGCACGCCGTAAGTTCTTCAGAAACGGCTACACTCCCGACGCCGGCCCGACTATGCTTAGCCGCATGTCCGGCGACACCCATCAACCCTACATTGCCGCATCCCGGTCGCTCCCGGAGATCACAATCCGCGCCCTGGTCCTCGGCGCCATCCTCGCGGTCGTTCTCGGCGCGGCCAACATGTACCTGGGCCTGTTTGCGGGACTGACCGTGTCGGCGTCGGTGCCCGCGGCCGTGATTTCGATGGCGATCCTGCGTGCGTTCAAAAACGCGAACATCCTGGAGAACAACATCGTCCAGACCGCGGCTTCGGCCGGCGAAAGCGTCGCGGCCGGCGTGATCTTCACGATTCCGGCGCTGGTGATCCTCGGTGTGTGGACGGAGTTCGACTACTGGCAGACGACGATGATTGCCGGGTTCGGCGGCATCCTCGGCGTCCTGTTTTCGATACCGCTGCGACGCGCGCTGATCGTCGAAATGCCGCTCCGGTTTCCCGAAGGCGTCGCCACGGCCGAAGTTCTCAAAGCCGGCGAAGCCGGAGGTGGCGGAATCCGCCACATCGCGGCGGCAGGTGCCATCGGCGCGCTGTTCAAGCTGGGGGAGTCGGGTTTCCGCCTCTGGGGCGGCGTGCTCGAACAGGCGAGGTACGCCGGAGGCACGATCGCCTACTTCGGGTCCAACCTCTCACCCGCCCTCGTCGGCGTCGGGTATATCGTTGGGCTGAACATCGCGATCCTGGTCTTCATCGGGGGAGCGTTGAACTGGCTCGTCGCGATCCCGATCGTCGCCGCCCTCGACGGCATCAACCCCGCGGTTCCCGCCGCAGAAGCGGCTGGAGGGATCTGGTCGACCCAGACGCGCTACATCGGCGTCGGCGCGATGGTCGTCGGCGGTCTCTGGGCCCTGATCCGGTTGCGACGGAGCCTCATCGCCGGCATCCGGTCCGGCGCGGAAGCCTACCGCCAGACGCGTTCCGAATCCGGCGCGCGCGACCGGACCGACCGGGACGTGCCCATGCAGTGGATCGGCATCGCGGGTGGGGTCGCCCTCGTCCCGCTGTATCTGATCTTCCTGAACATCACGGGCCGTCCGATGATCTCCGCCGTGATGGCCGTGATCATGATGGTCGCCGGATTCCTCTTCTCCGCCGTGGCGGCGTACATGGCCGGTCTGGTCGGATCCTCGAACAACCCGATCTCCGGAGTCACGATCGCGACCATCCTGACTTCTTCCCTGCTGCTCCTCGCCCTGGTCGGCGCCGACGATCCGCTCGGTCCGGCCTCCGCGATCCTGATCGGCGCCGTCGTCTGC
>CAZTTI010000246.1:0-3629 GCA_964615925.1 uncultured Solibacteraceae bacterium | reverse complement strand
AGGCGCATCATCGCGATGGCGTCGTCGTGTCCCTTGTGCGGAGAAATCTGGCCCAGGAGCCCGATCGTGCGCAACTTTCCGGGCCGGTCCGGACGGCCCGGCATCGTGGAGGCATCGACCCAGTTCGGGATGACGGCCGTGGCCCGGGGTTCGTGGCAGAGGATCGACTCCCGGATCGCATCGGTCGTCGCGATCCATCCGTCGACCCTCCGATAGACCGGGTTGCGGCTCACCGGAAAGAGGAGCTGCCGCGTCAGGACGAGAATCGGGCGTCCGAGCCCGGCGAGGGCAGTGGCGGCGACGGCGTAGTCCCGCGCCACGTGGGCGTGAACGACGTCGAACCGCCCGGTCCGAACGATCCGCCGGAGGCGATAGGCCGTCGCCAGGTCGATCGCGTTCCGGAATCCGAGGGCATAGTCGATCTCGAGCGGCCCTCCTCGGCGGCCGGCGACGAGGACCTCGTGACCCAGCTCGCGAAGCTTCGAGGTGAGCTCGATCACGTGCACTTCGCCGCCTCCGAGGACATCGGCCGAAGAGACCTGGAGGATCTTCATCCGGCGTCGAGGGTGGCCGCGATCTCGGCCGGAGAGACCGTCGCGGTTCCGATCTTTCCGACGGCAATGCCGGCTGCGTAGTTGGCCAGCCACGCCGCTTCGAGCATCGACGCGCCGGAGGCGCCCCCGAGCGCCAGGGTCGCGATCACCGTATCCCCGGCGCCGGTGACGTCGAAGACTTCGCGCGCGCTGGCCGGAATCCAATGGATGCGGTCCGGCTCGAACAACACCATCCCGTTTTCTCCCCGCGTAATGAGCGCATAGGGGCAACCGAATCGCTCGACGAGCGATCGGCCGGCATCGACGAGAGTCTCTTCGTCGTGTATGGCCACTCCCGAGATCTCGCTTGCCTCGCGCTCGTTGGGCGTGATCATGGTGACCCGATGATAGGAGCCGGCGTGAACGGGCTTGGGGTCCAGGAAAACCGGGACACCGGCGCCCTGGGCCATGGGCAATACGCGATCGAGAAGCATGGGGCTGACCACGCCCTTGGCATAGTCGGAGACGATGACGGCGCCCGCTCCGGCGAGGGCGGATTCGAACCCGGCGAGGAGACGCTCGACCAGCGGGTGCTCGATCGAGGACCGGTCTTCCCGGTCGGCGCGCACGACCTGCTGGTTGTGGGCGATGATTCGGGTCTTGAGGGTCGTGGGACGGGAACTCGCGACCAGGTGCCCGACTCCGACACCCAATCCCTCGAGCAACTCCGTCAATCGACGCCCGGGATCGTCGTCTCCGAGGATCCCCACCGTCCGCGGAACGCCCCCCAGCGACAGGATATTGGAGGCCACATTGGCCGCGCCGCCGGGACGGTACGTCTGGCGTTCGACATCGACGACGGGAACCGGAGCTTCGGGCGAGATCCGCCGGACGACACCCCAGACGAACTCATCCAGCATCAGGTCGCCCAGGACGACGACGGGCAATCCATTGAACCCCGAAAGGCGGTGGCGGAGAGTGCTCTTGTCGATCGAGGCTTCGGTCATGGTCATCGGTTCGTCGAGAAACCCGATCGTTCGACTATGCCCTCGAGAATGGAATCGACGGCGGCCCGGACCTGGTCGACCGTCACCGACTCGATGCAGAGGGGCGTCGGCGCGACGCCGCACCTGTAACCGGGACACGGGTTGCAATCGAAATCGTTCTGGACCACGCGATGCTCCACCATCCACGGCCTCCACCGGACCGAGTCCGACGATCCCCAGGGGACGACGACGCGCGTTCCGACGGCGGCGGCCAGGTGCATCGGACCCGAGTCGTTGCCGATGTACAGCGCCGCTCCCCGGATGAGCTCTGCCAAACGCGGAATCGAGAGCCCGAGCAGGGTCAGGCTCCCGGGCACACCGCTCGCGACGGTTCCCGCGACGGACTCCTCGCCCGGGCCGGCCGTCAAGACGACACCGCATCCGCGCTCCTGGATGGTCCGGGCAAGGGCCGCGAATCGATCCGGCGCCCATCGCTTCGTGGACATCAACGCCGCCGGATGAATCACGGCGTACGGTCGTTCCCCGATCCGGGAGTTCCCGAGACTCGACCGGATCCATTGGCCCGCGTCTTCGTCGCGCTCGAACCGCAACCGCTCGTAGCCGACCGATTCCACACCGAGCTGGCGAAACAGATCCATCGTCCCGAGAACCGTGTGCTGCCGGACTCCCGGGCTCTCGAGGAGTTGGGAATAGAAGCGCCCACACTGGTATCCCTCGACTCCCACGCGGATCGCCCGGACGGCGCGCGTCATGAAGAAGCTCGTCGGTCCGCCGTGAAGGTTGACGACGGCCTCGAAATCGCGGGACCGAAGATCACGGAGCGTGCCGAACTTGGAACGCGAGGTCTGGATCACCGACTCGACGTCCGGATTTCCCTTGTAGCAGTCCACAAAGGGGGGTTCGACCAACACGGACGCCCGGACCCCGGGATACTGTATGCGAAGGGCCCGCAGCGGTCCCGTGAGCAACAGACAATCGCCCATCGACCGCAGCCGGATGAAGAGGACGCGGGCATCAGCGGGCAAGGTATCGAAGAGCGGCCTGTGGCGGGAACTGGGACCAACCTCCGGCAAGGCCTTTCAATCCTCGATCTGCGCTTCGGATTCGAGCATGACGGGGATGTCGTCGCGGATCGGATAAACGCGGCGGCACTGCCCGCACTTCAGTCCGTCGCCACCGGGCACGAGTTCGACCCCCACCTTGCACACCGGACACGCCAGGATCTCCAGAAGCTCCCTGCTGATCGCCATCGGGCCGATGGTATCACAACCTCCCCGCCCCCATGACGACCACGACAGACACCCACAACCGGTGTAGGATCAGACTCATGCGTGAGATCTTGCTGGCCCTCGGAGATGGGACCCAGACCTTCCGGTTCGACCCGTCGCGCTTCGCCGTCCTTCGGCCGCCCGAGCACACGGTACCCGGACACGAGTCCTTCGAAGAACGCCTCGTCGAATCGCCTCCCCTCGAAGTCCGCTGCCCGGGAAGACGGGTTCTCGTCGTCGTTTCCGACCTCACGCGGCCAACCGGAGCACGGGAGTTCCTTCCGCGCCTGATGACGGCGCTTCGTCCGGCCGCCAGTATCCGGTTCATTTTCTCCACCGGAATCCACAGGCCACTCACATCTGAGGAGAAGGTGCGGATCGTCGGGCCCGATCTCGTTCGCGAGTACACGATGCTCGACCACGACCCGGAGTCGGGAAACACGTTCGTGGGCGAGACCTCGCTCGGAAACCGGGTGGAGATCGATGACCGGGTCCTCGCGAGCGATCTGATCGTCTTGACCGGGGCGATCGGATTCCACTACTTCGCGGGCTTCTCCGGGGGTCGCAAGAGCATCCTCCCGGGAATCGCCTCGCGCCGGTCCATCGAGTTCAATCACCTGCTCGTGTTGAATCCCGGGGGCCGCGGCCGCAACCCCAACGTCCACGTCGCCCGAATGGCGGGGAACCCGGTGCACGAAGACATGGTGGAAGGAGTCCGGCTGACGGAACGGGAGTACTTTCTCTACAACACGATCCTCGACCGCCAGCGCCGCGTCTCCCGTGTCTATGCCGGCCACTGGATCGACGCCCACATGCAGGGC
>CAZTTI010000245.1:0-3024 GCA_964615925.1 uncultured Solibacteraceae bacterium | reverse complement strand
AAACGGGGAGTTCGGTCCGCTCGCCCAGTCGCAGCGGACCGAAGTGGCGCGGCTCGAAGACACGTCGCTCGGCATTCTCGAAGAACTCGAGGGGCTGATCGAGGCCCAACCGCTTCCGCGGCCGGAAGATTCCGGCGACGTCCATCGTGCGTCGGCCTCTCGCCTCGGACTGGCCGCTCTCCTCTACCGGATCGAAGCCGGCAAGAAGTCCGGAACCCTCCGCGCCATCGAAAGCGGGCGGGTCGAAGTCCTCCATTTCGTCAGCGGCGAGATCGGCGTTTCCGTCAACGACGAAGGGCTTGGGGCCCAGGTCCGCCAAGAAATTCTCGAACGGGTGGATCGACTCCTCGCCAGCCGAACAGCATCTTTCGAGTTCACCGAGACTCATCATCCGGACCCGGTCCGGGGCCTTGGTCTCGACACCGTCCGTCTGATTCTCGATGGAATCGGAAAGCACTACAACGCCGTTGAACTGCGCGAGGCTCTGGACGCCCCCGATGCCTGGCACATTCGCCCCCGAGCCATGCGAGCCATCACGAACCTTCCGCTTTCCGCCGGAGAAATGCGCATCGCGCGCCTGCTCGGCGCGGGGTGGGCGGACCAACTCTCGGCCGAGACGCGCGTGGAGAGTGAGGTTCTGCCGCTGGCCGCGGCTCTCCATGCCTTCGGGCTGTTGGGGACCGAACGCGAGACCGCCCCCGAATTGTCCGTGAATTAGGACTCCATCCCCGAACTGCCCCTACTCGGCGAGCGTGGCTCCGGCCAGAGTATCGTCGCTCGTGTGACGGGTCTCGAATCCGAAGATCAACTTGAGGTCCTCGAGAACCACGTACAACGCCGGGACGAGGATCAGCGTGATCATCGTCGCGAACAGGATCCCCGAGGCCAGCGCGACCGCCATCGGGATGAGGAACTTGGCCTGGAGGCTGGTCTCGAGCATCAGGGGGGTGACTCCGGCCGCCGTCGTCAGCGACGTCAGCAGGATCGGGCGGAAGCGCGCGGTCCCGGCGTCGAGAACCGCCTGCTTCAACGGAATGTCCCGCGCCGCATTGTGGTTGACGAAGTGCACGAGAATGAGGCTGTCGTTCACGACCACGCCGGTGACGGCCACCATTCCCATCATCGACATGAAGCTGACTTCCATCCCGATCAGCGCGTGCCCGAGGATCGCGCCGACCAATCCGAACGGAACCGCCGACATCACGATCAGCGGCTGGAGGTAGGAACGGAATGGAATCGCCATGAGCGTGAAGATCACGAACAGGGCGATGCCGAACGCGCGTCCAAGCCCCTCCTGGAACTCGCTCTGGAGTTGCTGCATACCCTCGAGCGTGTACTGCACGTCCGGATGGCTGGCGAGGATGTCCGGCATGTGCCGCGCCTCGAAATCGGCCAGGACGTCGTTTTCGTTCGTGACTTCCGAATCGACTTCGGCGGTGACGTTGATCGCGCGCTGACGATCGACCCGCTTGATGCTGGAGAAGCCGCGTCCCATCTCCGCGTCGGCGACGGTCCCGAACGGGACCTGGCCGCCCTCGGGCGTGCGGATCCGCATCCGCTCCAGGTCTCCCGGCGACTCCCGTTCGTCGAGCGGATACCGGACCATGACGCGGACGTCATCCCGGCCCCGTTGAATCCTCTGGGCCTCCTCTCCGAAAAACGCCTGCCGAACCTGGCGGCCCAGGTTCTCCAGTGACAGGCCCAGGGGTTCAGCATTTTCCTTGATCGAGAGCTCCAGTTCGGGTTTGCCTCCGCGGAACGAGTCGGTAATGTCAAGCACGCCGGGATATCCGGCCAGATGCTCTCGAACCTCCGCGGCGACCGTCCGCAGTTCCTCCACGTCGGGTCCGACCAACTGGACATCGATCGGTTTGCCCATCCCCTGCATGAGCTCGGTGTCGATCACCATCTCCACCGCGCCCGGAACCGGCCGCAACCGCTCGCGCAGGCGGTTCCCGACCTCGGCGCTCGAAATCGGACGGTTCTCCCCGGGGATCAACTCGACGTTCACCTCGCCCAGATACGCCTGGGACGGGTTCAGCCCCGGGTTCCCGGGGCCCGAGATGGCCGAAGGCTGCGCGCACACACTGGCCAGGACGTGGCGGAAAATCGGTTGCCCCACCTCATCCACGAGGTCGCTGCCGAGCTCGAGCATCGAGGCCTCGATCTGCTCGATCGCATCGGCAGTGACCGACGCCGGCGTTTCCTGAGGCATCGTCAACTTGACGATCACGTTGTCGGAATCCATCGCCGGAAAGAACACGAACTGGACGAAGCCGCCCATGTACAACCCAGCCGTCAACAACATGGTCGACAACGCCAGCGCGACGGCGAGATAACGCCACTCGAGGAAAAACGCGAGAGTGGGGCGGTAGACGTTCGCGATGAACCAATCCATCGCGTTCGAAATCGCGTCGAAAAAGGCGTCCCAGACGCGGACGATCGCGTTTTTATTCCCGCCCTTCTTCTTCAGGTGCGCCTTGCTGTGCGAGAGGTGGCTCGGGAGTATCAGTTGCGACTCCACCAGCGAAAAGAAGAGGACGGGGATGACGATGAGGGGGATCGCGCGGGTGAAGTTTCCCATCATTCCGGGAACCATCATGAACGGAACGAACGCCACCATCGTGGTCATGACGCCGAACACGACGGGGACCGACACCTCCTGGGTTCCCAGAATCGCGCCGCGAAGCCCGTCGCCGACCTCGGCCTGCTTGGCGTGAACCCGCTCCGCCACGACGATGGCATCGTCGACCACGATGCCGAGGACGAGGATGAACGAGAACAACGTCATCATGTTGATCGTCAGGTCGGCGTACGGCATGACGGCGAAGGCTCCCAGAAACGCCACCGGGATGCCGACTGCGACCCAGAGCGCCAGGCGCATGCGCAGGAAGAGCGTGAGGATCACGAAGACCAGGACCAATCCCTGGTAGCCGTTCCGCACCAGCAGCTCCGTCCGGTCGCTCAGGAGGACCGACGTGTCCTGCCACGTCGCCAGGGAAATTCCTTCCGGCAGCCGTTCGC